>JAUMYH010000062.1 GCA_030528745.1 Bacteroidota bacterium | reverse complement strand
ATAACTCAGTAAATCCATAAAAACAAAAATATTAAATTTCGTGCGTTTGACCTAAGAGGGAAACCTCTCAAGCAAAAAAGGAGACAGTATTGTCTCCTTTTTTTGTTTATTTTTGAGTATATTTGCAGAATCTATAAAACTATCCGTATGAAGAACAAGATATTGATAATAGATGATGATGTAGCATTTTGTACCCTACTCAGTACTTTTTTAACTAAAAAGGGATTTGACGTTAAAAAGGTGTTTTCAGGAAAAGAAGCATTGGCAGTAATTGAGGATACTTCTTTTGATGTTGTGATTACAGATGTTCGGTTGCCAGATATAGATGGAGTGGAAATTCTTCACAAGGTAAAGGACTTTTCAGGAAATTCGCAGGTAATACTCATGACAGGGTATACAGACATCAAAACAGCTGTTAATGCAATGAAAATAGGAGCTTTTGATTATATAGGCAAACCTATCAATCCCGACGAATTGCTCAAGATAGTAAATCTTTCGTTGGAGGCAAAGCAAGGCGTTGTAACAGAGGTTAAGAAAAAAGAAGTGAAGTCGGCAGTGGCAAACAATACTAATGATGCCGAACCTCAGTTTGTAGAAGGAGCGAGTTCTGTAGCTCAGAAGTTGCAGGAGCATATCACTTTGGTAGCACCTACTAATATGTCCGTATTGATTATTGGCGACAGCGGTACAGGTAAGGAATATATAGCGCATTCGATTCATTTGAAAAGTAAACGCAAAGAAAAACCTTTCATTGCGGTAGATTGTGGAGCTATACCCAAAGAGATTGCTTCGAGCGAATTTTTTGGACATTTAAAAGGGTCGTTTACGGGAGCGATTTCTGACAAAATAGGTCATTTTGAGGCAGCCAATGGAGGAACTATTTTTTTAGATGAAGTAGGAAATCTTTCGTACGAAGTGCAGGTACAGCTACTCAGGGCTTTGCAAGAGCGCAAAGTAAAACCCATAGGAAGTAGCAAGGAAATAGAGGTTGATATTCGGGTGGTGGCAGCTACGAACGAGGATTTGAAAGAAGCCGTAAAAAGAGGTGATTTTAGAGAGGATTTGTATCATCGACTCAATGAATTTAGTATTAAAGTGCCTAAATTATCTGAACGAAAAGAGGATTTGATGCTCTTTGCAAATCATTTTTTAGAAAAAGCAAATAAAGATTTAGAAAAAAACATTAAAGGATTTTCAAAAGAAGTTATTGAGGTGTTTAAGTCGTATCCGTGGAATGGAAATCTGCGAGAGATGAACAATATTGTTAAAAGATGTGTACTACTTACCAATACCGATTTTATAGAAAAAGATGTATTGCCTCAAGAAATGTACAAAGAAATCGAGGAGCGTATCGAAACCAATTTTTCGTTATATTCACATAAAAACGAAGAACAAATTATCCGAGCGGCTCTAAAAGAAACCAATAACAACAAATCGAAGGCAGCAATATTATTAGATGTTGATAGAAAAACTTTGTATAACAAGCTGAAATTGTATAACATAGAAATTTGATAAAGGTTGATGATGAAATATAAAATAGGATTTCTTTTTTTCTTTTGGATTTTAGGCGTTTTTGGACAAAATCAGTCAATTGTTTTGGAGGATATTTGGCAACGGAGAATATTGCAACCCCAAAAGATGTCTAATCTTTTGGCTATGAGCAATACCAATCAATACACCGTACTCAATTACAACAGCCATACTGGTTCGGTGCAGATTGACCTGTACGATTTCAAAACTTTAGAAAAGGTAAAAACGCTTTTTGATTCCCAAAAATTTGAACAAATCAAGAATGTAGATGGGTATTGGTTTGATAAAAACGAACAAAAAATGCTCATAGCTACCAATTCGGAAGGAATTTATAGGCATTCGTTTAAGGCGGATTTTTATGTATACGATATTGAAGGTCAAACCATTCAGAAAATAGGAGGGGATAAAATTCAAGAGCCTGTTTTTTCGGCTGATGGTAAAATGGTGTTTTATGTAAGAGAAAACAATCTCTATTTATTTGATTTAGAATTAAATAAAGAGAAGCCGATTACCGCAGATGGCGTAAAAAACAAGATTATAAACGGAATAACGGATTGGGTGTACGAAGAAGAATTTGCCTTTGTTCGTGCGTTTGAAGTGAGTAAAAACGGCAATTATTTGGCGTATATTCGTTTTGACGAAAGAGAAGTCCCTGAGTTTTCGATGGATGTGTACGGAACAGGATTATACCCCAAACAGCAAGTGTTTAAGTATCCAAAAGCGGGAGAAAATAACTCAAAGGTATCGTTACATATTTACGATGTAAAAACACAAAACACCTTCGATGTTCCTTTGGATGAATATTATATTCCTCGAATAAAATGGACGCAAGATGTTGATATATTGAGTGTTCAGACGTTGAATAGACATCAAAACGAATTAAAATTATTTTTTGTAAATGCCGCTAACCAACAAATAAAAACTGTTTTGGAAGAAAAAGATAAGGCGTATATTGACATTACCGACAATTTGACATTTCTTCAGGATAACAGTTTTATCTGGACTTCCGAAAAAGATGGGTTTAATCATATTTATCACTATGATAAAAACGGCAAACTAAAAAAACAACTTACTTCGGGCAACTGGGAGGTGACGGCTTATTATGGCTTTGATGCCAAGACCAAAAGGATTTTTTATCAATCAACCCAAAATGGCTCTATTAACCGAGGTGTTTACAGTGTGGACTTGAATGGAAAAAACAAAAAGGCTCTTTCTGCTCTAAAAGGCACTAATAACGCTACCTTTAGTGCAGATTATTCGCTTTATATTAATCAGTATTCCAGTGCTACTCAACCTCCTGTTTATACGCTTTGTGAGGGTAAAGAGGGCAAGCAATTGAAAGAAATTTTGAACAATAATCCGCTGAAAGATGCCGTAAAAAAGTTTGGTTTTAGAGATAAGGAATATTTTGAAATAACCAATGAAGATGGAAATCAGCTCAATGCGTATATGATAAAACCAGTTGATTTTGATTCAAGTAGAAAATATCCACTTTTGATGTATCAGTATTCAGGGCCAGGTTCGCAACAGGTCAAAAATGTATGGCACTCGTCAAATGATTATTGGCATTACTTTCTGGCTCAAGAGGGGTATATAATATTGTGTGTCGATGGTCGTGGCACAGGGTATAAGGGAGCAGAGTTTAAGAAAGTTACTCAAAAACAATTGGGTAAGTATGAGGTAGCGGATCAGATTTTTGTGGCTAAAAAATTTGCTGAAACATCTTATATAGACAAAAATAGAATTGGGATTTGGGGGTGGAGCTTTGGAGGGTTTATGTCGAGTAACTGTTTGTTTCAAGGCTCGGAAGTGTTTAAAACGGCAATTGCAGTAGCACCAGTTACATCGTGGCGTTTTTATGATACCGTTTATACGGAACGCTTTATGACTACTCCGCAAGAAAACCCAGAGGGATACGATCAAAATTCGCCAATCACACACGCCAAAAAACTCAAAGGAAACTATTTGCTCATACACGGAACAGCCGATGACAATGTGCATGTGCAGAATGCAATGATACTGATTAACAGATTGGTAAGTTTGAATAAAAATTTTGACTGGCTTATTTATCCCGATAAAGACCACGGAATTTATGGAGGAAATACGCGTATGCAGTTGTATCAAAAAATGACAGACTATATAAAAGAAAAATTATAAACTTAAATAAATTATTATGGCTAATAAGACAAAACACCCTAAGGGATTATACTATTTGTTTTTCACAGAAATGTGGGAGCGTTTTGGGTATTATTTGATGCTCGGAATTTTCGTGCTGTATATGATTGACCCTAAAAATACAGGAGGTTTGGCCTTTGATGACAAAATAGCCTATGATGTTTTCGGAACTTTCATAGCACTAACCTATCTTACACCATTTTTGGGAGGTTTTCTTGCTGATAAAATTCTGGGCTACACCAAAGCTATCTATATTGGAGGTATATTGATGGGGTTGGGCTATATTGGCTTGGGAGCTTTTAAAGAGTTACCGATGTTTTATGCCTCAATGGGACTGATTATCATCGGAAATGGCTTTTTCAAACCGAGTATTTCTACACTTTTAGGTAATCTTTATTCGGAAGAACCCTACAAAGAAAACAAAGATTCGGGGTATAATATTTTCTATATGGGGATTAATATTGGAGCGTTTGTTTGTAATATTATCGCTGCCTTTATGCGTAATAAATTTGGTTGGAGCGAAGCCTTTATTACAGCAGGAGTAGGAATGTTTCTTGGGTTGGTGATTTTCACATTGGGCAACCGACACATTCGCCATGCCAATGTTTTGAAACCTGCCCAAGAGGGCGATACCACCATTGCATCGGTGTTGATTAAGGTGTTCTTACCTGCCATTGCTACAGGAGCTTTGGGCTGGGTATTGCCAGGGAACATCTTCGGAAGCGATAGTACCGATGCCTTTATATTTGCGTGTATTCCTATAATTTTATTCTATGTGTCGTTATATGTTAGAGCAAAACAGGAAGACAAAAAACCTGTTGGGGCTTTGTTGGCAATTTTTGCGGTGAGTTTGATGTTTTGGGCGGTGTTCAAACAAAACGGAACGGTATTAACCAATTGGGCTAAATATTATACAGACCGCAGTGTGCCAGAATTGATAGAAGCACCAATGGAAGCCCTTTATTTGGTGGAGGTTAAAGACTATCAAGATAAAGAAGTGCAAGTATATGATTCTCAGTTTCGTTCAGAAAAATACGACAATGGTGAGGCAAAGGTTGAGATAGGTAAAGATATTTATTTTCGCAATATTTCTGATGCTCAAAGAGCCGAATTAGAGGCAAATACTGATAAAAAAATGTATTTGTTTAATACGGAATTGTTTCAGTCGATTAATCCATTTTGGGTAGTGTTGCTTACTCCAGTTGTTGTTGGTGTCTTTGCCTTTTTGCGTAAGCGAAGAAAAGAGCCTACTACTCCAGCCAAAATTGTATTGGGAATGTTTATTTCGGCGTTGAGTTGTTTGGTGATGGTAGGGGCTGTATATGCCGCTAATAACGGTTTGGTAAAAGCGTCTGCCTTGTGGTTGGTTGCCGCTTATGGCGTAATTACTATAGGGGAACTTTGTCTGTCGCCAATGGGATTATCGTTGGTGTCTAAATTATCGCCACCGCGAATTACTGCCTTGATGATGGGAGGTTTTTTTCTATCAACAGCCATTGGAAACAAGTTGTCAGGAGTTTTGGCAGGTTTGTGGTACAATTTTGAGGACAAAACAACCGTGTTTTGGATTAACTGCGGATTGTTACTTTTGGCCGCACTTATAGGGCTTTCTATTCTGAAATCCTTAAATAGAGCTATGAAAGATAGATAGTATTGATAGGTTAGTTTAAGATACCCTCTTCTTTTGGACTGTCCAAAAGAAGAGGGTATTTTGAATTAATAAGACATTATTGAATCCGTATTTTTTGAGTGTAAAAACCTTTGTTTGTCCATATTTTAAGTAGATAATTTCCTGCGGTTAAGTGTCTTACAGACAAAGTGTTGGTATTTTCTTCCTCAAGAATCATTCTTCCCAAAAAATCGTAAAGTGTGGCTTTTTGTATAGGGATTGAAGATTCAATATAAAGTAAATCATTTACAGGATTTGGAAAAATGTTAATAGTATTGGCTTCAAAAACTTCGGTGCTTAAGGAGCAATTCTCAAAACTATCGCCAAAACTATAAGACATATTGGTATGAAATATAACCCACTCCGAATAAGGATATTCGTTGTTATACGCCGCCATCGGATTATCGACCACAATACAAACATTACCTTCAATTTCGTTAGGATTTGGATTTTGACATATACTACAAGCGATGTTTAAGTGCATATTAGGGTTATTATTGCCATTGTTGAGGTTTATTTTAGGAACAACACTGGCAAAAACCTTTTTAATATTAGGATTGTTGCTTAAATCCAATTCTTGAATTGAATTCATAGGGTATACATCATTTCCATTTACAATATCTACCTCTTCCAACATAATATTATTAGAAAAATCTAAGGTTTCTAACATGCTATCTGCTGTATAAAAATATTTCAAGTTGGTTAAAGTACTGATATCTAACCCGTTGTTGAGCATCGTGTTTGATACTGCTAATGAATCCAAATTAACAAAAGCCTCTAAACCAGTTAAATCTTCAATATATGTATTAGAGATATTTAAACTATAAATATTTAGACTGGTTACAGCCAAAGCATCTTGGGTTAATATCTGACCATTGACAACACCATCGCTATCGATGTTTTTATGAATTAGAAAAAATTCAAAATTAGGGTCTGGAATCAAGGTTGTTTGTGCAGTTGTATGATAACCAACCATCATAAAAAATAATAGGTATAAAAAACGTTTCATAATATTAAATTTTAGTACTCCAAAATTAAAAACTTTATTTTGTAAAAGCAAATAAAAAATTAAAATTTAACTTTATGATTGATTGTGTTTTGTTTTAATAATGGTTTTATATTCCTTTTTTAACCTTAAAATAGAGCCATTTTATTTTAAAAGAGCTATTTTTTAGGTGTTTTTTTCTTGTAATTAAATACTTTTTTAAAAATGATTGGATTCTTATTTTAGGTTATTGTTTTGAAAAAATGAGAAAATGTTACCTCTGAATCAAATATTTTTTGTGAGAATTGTCAATAACTATATTTTTTTTGTAAATTGCCGACCGTGTATTTTCAAAAACACAGCATAAACCAAAATAAACTAATTTTTAATTTAAAGAAGTATAAAAAATGAGTACAACAACACAAAAAGGACATCCTAAGGGGCTCTATCTCTTGTTTTTTACGGAAATGTGGGAACGATTTTCGTATTATGGTATGCGGGCTTTGTTTGTATTGTTTATGGCAAAAGCCCTATTGTTCGACAAAGAATTAAGTTCGCAAATTTATGGAAGCTACACAGGATTGGTGTATCTTACGCCTCTTTTGGGAGGATATATTGCCGATAGATATTGGGGAAATCAACGCTCGGTGATTGTTGGAGGGCTTCTGATGGCAATAGGTCAGTTTTTTATGTTCCTCTCAGGTATGTTCTACAAAGACAGTCCAGATTTTGCTCCAACTCTAATGTTTGTGGGGCTTGGTTTCTTGATTTTCGGAAACGGATTTTTTAAACCTAACATCTCGACTATGGTGGGGCAATTGTACCCTAAAAATGATGCTCGAATAGACGGAGCGTTTACCATTTTCTATATGGGAATCAATTTAGGAGCTTTTATAGCACCTTTGCTTTGTGGGTATTTGGGTGATACTGGAAACCCAGAAGATTTTAAATGGGGATTCTTGTGTGCGTGTTTGGGAATGTTTTTGAGTGTGTTTATATTTATCTTTTTTAAAAATAAATATTTAGTAACTCCAGAAGGAGAGCTTATAGGGGCAAAGCCTAATAAGGAGGAAGAGCCAGAGCAACATGTAGTTCAGTATACAGCCAATTCGGTACAATCCAAAAAGTTGATGTTTGTATGGGGAGCAATTTGGCTTGTTTTGCTTGGTGTATTTTCGTTGTTGTTAAAAGATGATAAGGGGAATATTGATATTATCGGAGCTTTCATCTTTTCACTGACTTTGGCTGCACCAGGATATATCATTTCTGACCCTTTGCTTACCAAAATCGAAAAGCAACGTATTTGGGTAATTTATATCGTGGCGTTTTTCGTAATATTCTTCTGGTCGGCTTTTGAACAGGCGGGGGCATCACTTACGTACTTTGCCGAGGAGCAAACAGATCGTAGATTTTTGGATACGGTAATTCCAGCGTCGTATTTTCAGAGTATAAATGCTGTGGCTATAGTAATTTTCGCACCAATATTTGCGATGATTTGGTCGGCATTGAGCAAGAAAAAAATGGAACCAGCATCGCCATACAAACAAGCCTTGGGGTTGTTTTTGTTGGCAATAGGATATTTGGTGATTGCTTTTGGTGTGAAGGGATTAGAGCCAGGTGTAAAAGTGAGTATGATGTGGCTGGTTAGTTTGTACACGATTCACACTTTTGGAGAGTTGTGCCTTTCGCCAATCGGATTGTCGATGGTAAACAAATTAGCACCAGTTAAGTTTGCCTCGTTGCTTATGGGAGTGTGGTTTTTGAGTACCGCTACGGCCAACAAATTTGCAGGAACATTGAGTTCGTTCTATCCAGAATCGTATGTTTCGGTAGAAAAAATCAAAGAGTTGGAATCGACCAATGGCGTACAACTCACTGCAAAAGATTTTGATATTCAGAAAGGAGCAGAATCGATCAATGGAGTTAGCTCAATTCCGTTCGATAAAGTGATTTTTGATATAGAAAACAAAGAGCAAAAAGAAGCTGTAAAACTTTCTGTAGAAAAGCTACAGGTTATAAAATCAAAAAGTTTCTTAGGTTTTGAAATAGCCAATTTGTACGACTTTTTTATGTTGTTTGTGTTTATGGCTGGAGTGTCATCGATTATTCTTTTCTTTTTGAGCAAAAAGTTAGTGAGTATGATGAACGGAGTGAAGTAGTACAATAACGAGTATATTATATAAAAGGGATTGCCAGATTATTTTGGCAGTCCCTTTGTGTTATTTCCAGAATATATTTTCTATTTGAAAAAAGCCCCACAGATTAAATATAGAGCGATGAAGATAATGAAAACGCCTCCAAAGAAACCGATTATTCGGGCGGTTGTCCGACCTAAATAACGACTTATTTGCCCCATTGTCCAGTTGTTTTGGTAGTGCTTGTCGGCAGCGTAGAGCCAGTCCCAATTTTTAAAAGCCCCAACCACCAAACAAATACCCAATCCCAATAATAATAAGCTGATTATCTTGCCAAATAGAGGTTTGTTGTTGTCAATCCAAGATTCGAGATATTCCATAATTAGCAATTAATTTATTATTCTAAAATAATTTTAATATACCTCCTTTCGGAGTATGAGTCTATAAAACCTTTACGATACGATTTTTCTTTTTTGCCTGTTTTCGGATTTTCCAATGGAACACTTTCTGTCATTATCACTACGTTTTGTTGTCCAACAACTCCACAGCCTCTTTTGTTGCTATCCTTTTCTATTTCAGGAGATTATATAGTAAAAAACCTTCATCAAATTCAATAATATCTTCGGTATTGTTAAATTATTATATTTGAGCCTATCTTGACTTTTTGAAAAACAAACAAGGAATTACGATTTTTGTGGTGCAAAACATAAAAACCTAAAACCTTGTTTGTAGTACTGGACAAAGATACGATAGTAGAAGAAATTATCCCACATCTACCTAAAAGAAAAAGAGGATTTAAACCAAAAGCACCTGTTAGTGAGATTATTAACTGTATTTATATAAGTTAAAAACGGGGGTTCAATGGGCTTTTTTGCCTATGGAACAATTATTTTCAGAGGTCATTCCGAGTTACAAAACCGTGTTTGGACATTACCGAAAATGGTGTAAAGAAGAGGCTTGGCAGACCTGTTGGACGGAAATTTTGAAGAAAAATAAGTCGAAAATTGATTGTTCGAGTTGCGATTTTGACGGAAGTCAAACACCTGCAAAAAAGGAGGTGAACAAGTCGGTTATCAGGCTCGTAAAAAAGCAAAAACGACTAATAGTTTGTTTTTGTCCGACAGACAGGGATTGATGTTGGCGATGTCTCAACCTGTTTCGGGCGAACATCACGATTTATACAATATAGAGGTTCATTTTGAGGAAGTTACATCTGTTTTAAAAAGGGCTGGAATCCGCACAGAGGGTTTATTTGTGAATTTTGATGCAGGTTTTGACAGTGAAAATCTTCGGAAAATAACCGCCTCAGAAGGTATCATAGCCAATATTTGTGAAAACAAAAGAAACCAAAAATCACCCTCTGAAACGGAACATTATTTCGATAAAAAACTCTACAAAGAGCGTTACGCCATTGAAAGAAGCAACGCTTGGATGGATAGTTTTCGTTCGGTTTTAAATCGTTTTGATACTACCGTAAGTAGTTGGATAGGTTTTAATTACCTTGCCTTTATCGTCTTAGGACTCAGAAAATTTAAACAAAAGCAAAAGTCGAGATGAGTTCTATATAAAATATACCAAATTAACAATACCATTTATTTTTGATTACGGGTATACATTTTTTTACCAGAAGTAAAGTTATGGTTGTTGAACTTCTTGAAATACAGATTTTAAGTTTTTGATGTTAGATTTAAAGCAAAATAAAGTATAAAAATCTTAACTTCCATTAGTAAGTGCAATTTTTTGGGATAGTTTTTTCTCTCTTTT
>JAUMYH010000006.1 GCA_030528745.1 Bacteroidota bacterium | reverse complement strand
AGACGAGGGTCGAACTCGCGACATTCAGCTTGGAAGGCTGACGCTCTACCAACTGAGCTACTTCCGCTTATCTGGGTGCAAATATAAGGCGGTTTTTGAATACAATCCAAATGTTTTTCGATATTTTTTTTAAAAAAAATGAAAATATTTTTTAAACATCTAACAATCAGTATTTTAAGTAAAGATATTTTTTTGCTTTTGCGGACTGATTTTTGCCTTGTAGAAGATTTTTTGCAATTAATGTAATTTTGAAGGAATGGATATAGTTGTAAAAAACTGTTGTTTGTAAAAAACTGTTTTATTTTTCTGAAAAAAATATTGTTATTTTGTACCTTTGTCTAATATAATTTAGAGGTGTTTTAAAAAATAAGGAATTGTTATGAAGAATCGTTTGGAGGCAGAATTGGTAAGCATTGCACATAGAGTGCTTAAACTTAAAGGTAAGTCAGATGTAATACAACTTCAGAAAGAAACTCTCAATTTGTACGAGAAATTGTCTGTGTTGCGGTTTGTTGAAGAAAATTCAGACGATGTGATGGTGAATGTTCCAGAAGATATATTTGAAAAGTTGGAACAAAAACAAATCCATAAAGAAGCAAATATAGCAGAAGAGAAAGAACCAGAAGCAGTAACGGTTTCTGCGGATTTGGAAGAGCCAAAGCAATCGGATAAGGAAGTTGTGGAGGAAAAATCAGAACTAGAAGAGGTTCGTGAGCAAATAAACGAAGTCGAAGAGCAAAAAAATGTAATTGAAGATGTTTACGAGAAAGAAGCGGAAGAAAGTTTGGTGAGTGATGGTACTGTTCGTACGCTTTTTGATGAAATTTCAGAAGACCAACAACTGCAAAATCAGTTTGAAGATTTTGAAACTCAACTATCGGAGGTTAAAGCAACGAAGCCTTCGACCTATATGATTCCGATTATTTTTGAAGAATTGACCCCTGACGATGAGCCTAAAAAAGAAAAGCCAATAACACCAGTGATTACAGAACTCTTTTCTGATGTAGAAAAAGAGGTAGTGCCGTCTCAACCAAAGGTGATGCGTACTGTATCGATAAATGATGCCGTGAAAAAGAATTTTAACATCGGACTGAATGACAGAATTGCTTTTGAATTTCATCTGTTTAATGGCGATAAAGAAGGATTTGAAAGGACAATAGCACATTTGGATTTGTACACAACCTTTGACGAAGCACGTAATTATATAGAGCAAATAGTAAAACCCAATTATCAATATTGGAATAATAAAGCGGAATACGAATCGAGATTTTTGGAGGTAATCGAAAGTAAATTTTTGTAATGTCAAAATTGTACATAGTACCAACACCAATAGGTAATTTGGAAGATATTACTTTCAGGGCATTGAGAGTGCTAAAGGAGGTAGATTTTATACTAGCAGAGGATACTCGTAATAGTGTAAAGTTGCTCAAGCATTACGATATAAGTACTCCGATGTATTCGCACCATCAACATAACGAACATCAGACCATAACAGGTATTGTCGATAGAATAAAATCGGGACAACAAGCGGCTCTTGTGTCCGATGCAGGTACGCCAGCCATATCTGACCCTGGTTTTTTGCTCACGCGTACTTGTATTGAGCAAGGAATTTCGGTAGAATGTTTACCTGGGGCAACGGCATTCGTTCCTGCTTTGGTCAATAGCGGATTGCCATCTGATAGATTTGTGTTTGAGGGTTTTTTGCCTGACAAAAAAGGACGGCAAACCAAGTTGTTGCAACTTTCGCAAGAACCCAGAACAATGATATTTTATGTTTCGCCTCACAAATTGGTCAAAACCCTTGAGGAGTTTGTCAAGTATTTTGGCGAAGACCGAAATATCTCCGTTTCCAGAGAATTAACTAAAATGTACCAAGAGAATTATAGAGGAACAGTCAAGGAGGTTTTGGAATATTTTTTGCATAAAAACATCAAAGGTGAGATTGTGGTTGTGGTGGCTGGAAATAAAAAATAAAGTAATTAAGAAGATAAGATGAATAACACATTAAAAGAAAAAATAATAGACCTCAAAAAACAGAAAAACGCTGTAATACTGGCTCATTATTATCAAGAATCAGACATTCAAGATGTCGCTGATTATGTAGGAGATAGTTTAGGGCTTTCTCAACAGGCGGTTGAAGTGCAGTCAGACATCATTTTGTTTGCAGGAGTGCATTTTATGGCAGAGACAGCCAAAATTCTTAATCCGTCAAAAAAAGTGATTTTACCAGACCTAAAGGCAGGTTGTTCATTGGCGGACTCGTGTCCTCCAGATTTGTTTGCCAAATTTAAGGCGGAACATCCAGACCATTTGGTCATTACTTATGTAAATTGTTCGGCAGAGATAAAGGCTTTGAGTGATATTGTATGTACATCGTCAAATGCACTCAAAATAGTAAATTCCGTACCTAAGGATCAGCCTATTATATTTGCTCCAGACAAGAATTTGGGCAAGTATATAATCAGCCAAACAGGAAGAGATATGTTGCTTTGGGACGGTTCGTGTGTGGTACATGAGGCATTTTCGTTGGACAAATTAGTGGAATTACACAAACAACACCCCGATGCCAAGATAGTGGCACACCCCGAAAGTGAAACACACATTCTGAATACAGCCAACTATATAGGCTCTACAGCAGGAATGATTAATTATGTGAAAAACGATCCGCATCATAAGTTTATAGTAGCCACAGAGGCAGGAATCTTACACAAGATGAGTCAGGAAGTGCCGAACAAAATCTTGATTCCAGCTCCTTCGCATGAGGATAATACTTGTGCTTGTAGCGAATGTGGTTATATGAAGGTGAATACCTTGCAGAAAGTATATGACTGTCTGTTGCACGAAACTCCAGAGATTATAGTGCCAGAACATATAAGAGAAAGAGCCTTATTGCCTATTGATAGAATGCTTAAATTATCAGTATAATGATTCAGACAGATTATCTGATAGTTGGTTCTGGAGTGGCTGGGCTTTCGTTAGCCTTAAAGTTAGCCGACAGATTCCCTACCGAGCAAGTTGTTGTGATTACCAAATCGGCTCCAGATGAGTCGAATACCAAGTATGCTCAAGGAGGTATCGCCATAGTTACACACATTAACGATTCTTTTGAAAAACACATTCAAGATACGTTGATTTGTGGCGATGGACTCTGTGATGAGGAAGTCGTGCGGATTGTTGTAGAAAAAGCTCCTAAGTTTTTGGAAAAATTAATAAGTTGGGGGGCTAGTTTTGATAAAAAGAATGAAAATGAATTTTGCCTAGGTAAAGAAGGTGGACATTCCGATCACAGAATCATTCATCACAAAGACCAAACTGGTTACGAAATCGAGAGAGCAATAGTCAAAAAGGCTCAACAACAACCAAATATTCAGATTTACCAATACCATTTAGCCCTTGATATTATTAAAGAACAGGATAAATGTGTGGGAGTGGAAGTATATGATATTAAAAACCAGAAAAAAATACGCTTTTTTTCTAAATATATGGTGTTGGCTACGGGTGGTATTGGACAAGTGTACGGACACACCACCAATCCGAGTATCGCTACAGCCGATGGTATTGCAATGGCTGCCAGAGCTAAAGTGCAGGTAAAGGATATGGAATTTATACAATTCCACCCAACGGCTTTGTACAATCAAAATCTGACTACGACCTTTTTAATTTCGGAGGCAGTACGTGGCTATGGAGCTTATTTGAGAAATGTAAAAGGAGAGCGTTTTATGGCTCGTTATGACCAACGCGAAGAGTTAGCCCCTCGAGATGTGGTTTCGCAAAGTATTTATAATGAGATGAATCTTACACAAACACCTTATGTTTATGTGGATTGTACACATCTTGATACGAACGAATTTAAAGAAAAATTTCCGATGATTTACAACCAATGTATTTCGGTAGGAATTGATATAGCTAAAGATTATATCCCTGTGGCTCCTTGTCAGCATTATATATGTGGCGGTATTGTGGTGGATTTGGACGGAAAAACTTCGTTAGACAACCTGTTTGCCTGTGGCGAGTGTTCCCGTACGGGGCTTCATGGAGCTAATAGGTTAGCGTCAAATTCTTTGTTGGAAGCCTTGGTTTATTCGGGGCAGATATTTAATTATATCGTGAATCATCCAATAGAACGTAAGGCTGTTCAGGCAGAAATGTTAGAGCAAGATAATCAAAACAATATCGCTCTTGACACCATAGACCAAATTCGTAAGGAAGTTCAAAGTCTGATGACTTCTAAGGCAGGAATTATACGCAATGATTCCGATTTAAAGAAGGTTCAGACCTTATTGGAGCATTATAAATCCAACCTAAATAGGTTCTATCTTCAGCACGAAGCCTATTTTGAATTAAAAAATATATTAGAAGTAGCTCTATTAATTATAGAAGCATCGTTGTTAAGAAATGAAAATAGAGGTACTTTTGTTAAAAAATGATTTTTGTTGTAACAAAAATGATGTAGATTAGACATATAAAGAAAAATAAGAATTTACAATGAGATTTTTAAAAAACGTATTAGCTACAATTGTGGGCTTGTTCCTTTTCTTTGCAATCCTTTTTTTTGGTTTTCTGATTTTAGGAATGATTATAGGTGCTGGGGGGGACTCTAGTCAACGTATTTCGGTCAAAGATAACAGCGTGATTTATTTCGATATAGATGATATAGCTGTTGATCATACGCCAGAGATTATTATTAAAGATTTTCCGATGTTCAATGAGTCGAATCCAACAGGGCTTACTCATATTCTGAACGCTATAGAATATGCCAAAACAGACGATAAAATTAAGGGGATAGTACTATCTAATGCTCAAAATTCCTTAGGAATGGCTCAGCTCAAAAGTTTGAGAGATAAGTTGAGAACTTTTAAAGAAAGTGGAAAGTTTGTTGTTTCGTATGCAGATACCTATACACAACAGCAGTATTATTTGGCATCGGTGGCAGATACAATTTATCTGAATCCTGTGGGAGAGGTTGATTTTAAGGGCTTGTATACCGAACTTCTGTTCATGAAAGATTTGCAAGAAAAATCGGGCGTGAAGATGGAGGTGATTCGTCACGGAAAATACAAAAGTGCTGTAGAGCCTTATTTAGAAAATAAGATGAGCGAGGAGAATCGCTATCAGATTAAACAATTGGTTACCTCTATGTGGGATATATTTACAACCGATGTTTCTCAAGATAGAAATATCCCTGTTGATCAATTGAATAAAATTGCCACGGAGTGGGGAGCTCGTAATCCAAAATTAGCCATAGAAAACAACATTGTGGATAAGGTTGATTATGAAGATGTATTTGAAGAAGGTATCCGAAAAGCATTGGGCGTGGACAAGGACGAAAAAATAAATTCTGTTGAACTTACCGATTACGTTCAGTATACCTTGAATAAGGTTAATAAAAAGTCGGATAATCGTGTGGCGGTAATCTATGCAGAGGGAGCTATTATGCCTGGAGAAGGGTCTGTTAAGTCTATAGGCGAAGGTTATATGAGAGCATCGTTACGAGAGGCAATAAAAGACGATAAAATTAAAGCGATTGTAATTCGTATTAACTCTCCAGGAGGAAGTGCCTTGACTTCGGATATTATTTGGAGAGAAATAGAACTGGCAAAGATGAAGAAACCTGTGGTGGTATCTATGGGAAATGTAGCAGCCTCAGGAGGGTATTATATAGCTTGTAATGCAAACAGAATTTTTGCAGAACCTACCACCGTTACAGGCTCTATAGGTGTATTTGGTTCGATTCCTAACTTTAAAAATTTAACAGATCGTATAGGGGTGTATTCGGATACTGTAACCACGCACAAAAACGCGGTAACGTATTCTCCATTCAGAGAAATGAGTGATAATTTTAGAGAAAAAACTACAGAATCAATAAATCTAGTTTATGATACCTTTTTGGATAGAGTAAGCAAAGGTAGAGGTATGACCGTAGAAGAGGTACATCAGATAGCTCAAGGTAGGGTGTGGACAGGTGTTCAGGCAAAAGAAATAGGACTAGTTGATGAAATAGGAGGATTGGAACAAGCCTTAGTTTATGCTATGCAATTGGCAGGTATTGAAGATTATAGAGTAAAAAATTTTCCTGTATTTGAGAAAAATCTAGAAGATTTCTTTTACGAAAATACCGTGTATCCACTAGCAAAAGCAAGGGTTGATTTGATAAAAGAGGAAATAGGAATCGAAAATTACAACCTACTTAATCAGATTAAAGATATGAACAACAGGCAAGGCTTACAACTGCTGATGCCGTATCAGATTATTATAAAATAAGATGTCTAGAGATATTCTTCTGAAAAACCGTTGGGATGCCTTGGTGAAATTCTTGTCCGAGAAGTTCACTGATAATTACGAACCTATAGATATAGACGGAATATTATATCTGATAGGTATACAAGAATTGGGCAAACCACATTCACAGTTCAAGAAAGACGACAAACTTAATCTGATGCACATCGGAATCTGTACCGTGTTAGAGCCTTTTGGTTACTATGAGTTTGATTATTATGATAATGATGGTTGGCCACATTACATAATCAAAGAACATTTGCCTCAATTAAGAGCCGGAGAACAATCGTTGCTTATTAAAGAGGCTATTGTCAATTATTTTTTAAATAAAAAAATCATTTAATGAAGTTATGAACGAAAATAAAATTCCAGTAGTATTTATCCTGATTGCAGCCGTAATTGTAATAGGAGGACTGATGTTCGGATTACCCAAATACAATGTATGGCAACAAGAAATGGCCGGAAAAGCCGAGATGGCAAAAGCAGAACAGAATAGAAAAATTCTGATAGAGGAAGCCAGAGCCCGTCTTGAAGCCGAAAAACTCAATGCACAAGCCGAGATTGAAAGAGCCAAAGGTATGGCCGAGGCTATGAAAATAGAAAATGGTACACTGAATTCGGTGTATAACCAATATTTGTTTATACGAACACTGGAGAAATTAGCCGACAAAGGCAATTTGCCACAGATTATATATATGCCAGCCGAAGGTTTAGTGCCTACAATGGATGTTTCTAAATCAACAAAAAACACTAATGAATAGTTATGAGTAAACCCAGTTTGCCGAAAGGAACTCGTGATTTCTCGGCTCAAGAATTAGCAAAGAGAAATTATATAATAGATATTATCAAAAATAATTTTGAATGTTTTGGTTTTCAGCCCATCGAGACACCTTCATTTGAAAATTTAGAAACGCTAACAGGAAAATATGGAGAAGAGGGCGACAGACTTATCTTTAAAATACTCAACTCGGGTGATTTTTTAAGTAAAGTCGATCAAGAATTGTTATTACAGAAAGAATCCTCTAAAATAACAAGTAAGATTGCTGAAAAAGCCCTAAGATACGACCTTACAGTGCCTTTTGCTCGTTATGTGGTACAAAATCAGTCGCAGATTAGTTTTCCTTTCAAAAGATACCAAATTCAGCCCGTTTGGCGTGCCGACAGACCCCAAAAAGGCAGATTTAGAGAGTTTTATCAGTGTGATGCCGATGTGGTAGGTTCGGATAGTCTTTGGCAGGAGGTGGAACTGATTCAGCTTTATGATAAAACATTTACAGAATTAGGGCTTACAGGTACTGTTATTAAAATAAATAACCGCAAGATATTATCGGCTATTGCTCAGGTAGCCCATATTAAAGATAAACTGATTGATTTTACAGTAGCTCTTGACAAATTAGACAAAATAGGCAAAGATGGTGTCGAGAACGAAATGCTCCAACGCGGAATATCGTCTGAATCAATAGCGGCAATTCAGCCCTTGTTTACTCTTCAAGGGGCGTTGAAGGAGCGTGTTGAGCAAATTAATGCGATGGTGCATACCACCGAAGAAGGACGTAAAGGAATTGAAGAACTGACCTTTATCATTGAGGCTTTAGATGTTTTGGGCTTGGAATCGGCAGTGTTAGACCTTGATATTACTCTTGCACGAGGACTCAACTATTATACAGGAACGATATTAGAGGTTAAAGCTCCGAATGTGGCGATGGGGTCTATTGGTGGTGGTGGTAGGTACGATGATCTGACGAGTATTTTTGGACTTAAAAATATGAGTGGTATAGGAATCTCATTTGGGCTGGATCGTATTTATCTGGCTATGGAGGAATTAGGATTGTTCCCTGATTCTATTGCTGTTACTTCTCAGATATTATTTGCTAATATGGGACATCAGGAGGCTATTTATTCGCTTAAGATGATAAAAGAATTTCGAGCTTTAGGCTTCCGTTGTGAGTTGTACCCCGACAAGGCAAAATTAGCCAAACAGATTCAATTTGCTGATAAAAAGAATATTAAATATGTAGTTGTTGTAGGTACGCAAGAGATGGAAGCTCATCGTTATAACGTCAAAAATCTACAATCTGGAGAACAGCAAAGCCTTTCAAAAGAGGAACTTATCAATGCGTTATATCAATCGTAAACTATAAGAGTAGTTTTTTATATCTTTAAAAAGATGTAACACTCTTAAAAAGAGATTGTTATAAGGTTAGTAAATGTTGAAATAAAAAGAGAAACCGTCTGAGTTTCTCTTTTTATTTCATGCCTTTTAGAATTTTTTGAAATATCCCTCCCACTATCGGAGTCGGTATACACTCTCCTCTGATAGCCGATATAAGTCCATAAGCCCATAGTAACGTAATGAATATCCACATCGAAAAGGTAACGCTTATATTGTTGAATAACAAGATGATAAATCCTAAAAGTATAAATAATACAGACAAACCTACCGATTGTCGGATATGAAACGAAAGATAAGGATTCTTAAATTTTCTGTTTTTTATAAAAACAGCAACCGAACCAATAATCAAAATGTAACAGATAATCCCCAGACTTCGGATGTTGGTTTCGTTATTTTCCATAGCTTAACTGTTTAAATATCGTTGTTCATATATTGTTTTGTGGTGTTCCTGATGGGCATAAATCAAAAAGCCCAAGGCTCGTACCGATATAACATTGTTATTGACCTCTCCTACGTATTCTAATTGTTCGGAAGTTAGAGATTTTAGCAACGCTAGGGTGCTGTGTCGCACAAGTGAAAATTCCATAAGCAAATCCTTGAGATGTCGTTGTGCTGCATTTGAATTTTCTACGTACAAATTGTGATCAAATTCGCGTAATGGTGAAGCGTCCTTCCGGCAAATATGCAACATTCTGAAGGCGAATATACGTTCCGAGTCAATGAGGTGTTGAATGATTTGCTTGATAGTCCATTTGCCCTCTTGATAAGCATAGTCAAATTTGTCCATCGGAATATTTTGTACAAATTGAATAAAATAGTGCATTGAAGCCTCCAAAACCTCCAAAAGATGGTCTTCGGCTTGTATATTAGCAAAATACCCTTCGTATACAGAAGGGTATTCGTTGGTATTTAGGTTTTTGAATATCATTTTTTATAATTTCTAATTCCTTCTTTGAGCCATTTCAGATAGTCAGCCTTGTTGGTGTATTCTTTAGGCGTGTTGAGCATTTCTAAATCAGGACTAAGCAACAAGTAATATGGCTGAGATGCAGTTTGGAAATTTTCAATTTGGAAAGTTGCCCATTTGTCGCCCACAGTTTTAATTTTTTTGATATTTCCATTTCCACGGTCATAGTCGAACTGTTTGTCGGCTTCTAATTCTTTACGATCATCAACATACAGCGATATAAGTACATAATTATCGTTTATGATGTTGTATACTTCGGCATCACTCCACACGTTTTCTTCCATTTTTCTACAATTCACACAAGCCCACCCTGTAAAGTCAAGCAAGATTGGTTTGTTGTGTTCTTTGGCGTAAGCAAGTCCTTGATCGAAATCTTTAAAGCAGTTCAATCCAAGCGGACACTGACTCTCTTGAGCGTAGTAGCTATAGAACATCGGAGGAGGGAATCCGCTCAATGCTTTCAGATTTTTGTATTCAGCGTGATTTGATAACCCCGGCAACATATAAAGTACAAACAAAGCTGTAATCACTCCCAATACTTTGCGACCCCAACCAATTTTAGCTCCTTTGGAATCGTGAGGGAAACTGATAACACCGAATAGATATAAAGCCAATCCTGTAAAAATCACAACCCAGATACCTATAAACAATTCCCTTTTGATAAGTCCCCAACCTTCAACAAGGTCTGCATTTGACAAGAATTTCAATGCCAAAGCCAACTCTAAGAATCCTAATACGACCTTCACTGTATTGAGCCATCCTCCTGATTTAGGCAAAGAATTTAACCAACTAGGAAATAGGGCAAATAGAGCAAAAGGCAATGCAAGGGCAGTACCAAATCCTACCATTCCTGTTGTAAGTTGCATAGCACCGCCATCGGCAGTGAGTGATCCTGCAAGTAGAGACCCCAATATAGGACCTGTACAAGAGAATGACACAATGGCTAATGTAAGTGCCATAAAGAATATTCCGATAATCCCTCCTACATTTGAGGCGTTGTCCATTTTGTTTCCCCACGAACTAGGTAGGGTAAGTTCGTAAAATCCGAAGAATGAACCAGCAAAAAAGATGAATATCACAAAGAAGATAATATTCAGCCAGGTATTGGTCGAGATATTATTCAGAATTTCGGGGTCAAGGCTGTTCATTAGGTGGAAAGGCAAACTCAACAACAAGTATATCAGTACAATAAAAGCTCCGTAAAGAATCGCATTTGATATTCCTTTCTGACGTGTGGTAGAACGTTTGGTGAAGAAAGAAACCGTAAGCGGAATCATAGGGAATACACAAGGGGTAACCAAAGCTAAAAGCCCTCCTACAAAACCAAGAGCAAAGATTTTCCAATGGCTAGATTCGGCACTTTCGGTAATCTCGGTTTTGAATTGATCCTGACCTGTAACGCCTATTTTGAGGGCATTTTTCTTATCCAAACTCTCCTGATCAAGCTCTACTTGTTGTGTGATGATTTCTCCTGAAAGATTGAATTTCAGATTCTGAAATCCAGGAGTACAACTGGCATCATCACAAGTTTGAAAATCAATATCTACATCAACAAATTCTAATTCAGGATTTGTAACGACTATTTTCTGAAAAAATTTAGCCTTATTGACAAAAAATCCCATTTCAACCCCAAACACAGGATCAAATTTTACCACAGAACCTTCTTCTGACAACTTGCCAACAGTATAGTTTCCGTCGGCGTTAAGGTAAGTAAATTCGGTAGGTAAACTCGTGTTTTCGGGTACTACTATTGAGTATAATTTCCAATTCTCGGCAATAGCAGCCTCATAAGTAAGTTGATATTCGGTATCTGATAGCTTATCCACATTAACGGTGAATTTAGCCTGATTTTCTTGTGAAATACCAAGAAATCCAAACATCAATGTCAGCAATAAAATAATTTTCCTCATAATGAATATTCTATTTTAATTATATGTTTTGTTTGTTCCGTTACTTTGAATCTTTCGTCTTGTCGCCTACCGATTATCCAAACAATTTGGTTGTCAGATTTCAAAATCCACGTATTTTGTTTGTCTAACAGCGAGAGTTTTTCATCTTTATAGTACTTACTTACCTTTTTTTTCTGGTTTTGCATTCCAAAAGGGTAAAAATAATCACTTTCTTGGTATTTTCCGACAATAATCGGAAATTTTAATATATTTTTATCAACATAAATGATGTTTTTGTTGTTAATATACTCTATATCAAAAACTTCTGTAAACTTTAATTTTATAGGTTTTTCGATGTTTTCCTCCAACGAATCAATCCAAAACGTCTCTTGTTCGTGTTGTATAGGGTATAAGATGAGCTGATTGCGATTCTTGAGTAAGGCGTGTGTAGGCGAAAAAATTTGTTTCCCAGTGTGTGTATGGGGCAGATTGTAAATATCTTCCCAAGCGGTAAATTGATACGGACTAAGCCAATGATAAAGAATATATTGGTAGTTGTGATACGTCAAAAGTTGCTCAATATCAAGCACAATGCTTTGTTGTGTGTCGGTGGTGATTGTGGAGATGATATTACGTAATGCCTCATTTGCAAAATCGTTCATTTGTGAAAGATGCGAGATGCTTTTTTGAAATGTTTGTAAAAAAGCAGGATTTAATTCCTTGAGTTTCGGTACGATGTTATGCCTGATGCTGTTGCGTAAATATTTGTCGGTGTGGTTAGAACTATCTTCTCGCCAAGACAACTGGTGTTGTTGGGCGTAACCTATTATTTCGTCTTTGCTAAAAATGAGCAACGGACGAATGGTTTTTTCAGAATTAGAAATACCCAAAAGTCCGTCAATACCAGTGCCTCGTGATAGGTTAATAAAAAAAGTCTCGATGCTATCATCAAGATGGTGAGCCGTAGCCAAACAAGGTATCTGATGGGCGTTTTGTAAAGATTCAAACCATTTGTAACGCAATGCTCTAGCCCCCATTTGTATAGAAACCTGATGTGTTTGGGCGTAATCGATAGTGTCGAATTTTTTACTGAAAAATCTGATGCAGTGCTGTTGGCAATATTTTTCTACAAATAGTTCATCTTCATCGCTTTCGGTTGAACGCAACTGAAAATTACAATGTGCTACCGAGAGTTTGATGTTAAATCGTTCTAACAAATGCAATAATACCATACTATCAACCCCACCACTCACTGCCACTAAAAGTTCGTTTGGCGGATTGTTGTTCAAAAGTCGAGATAGATGTGCTTCAAAACGTTGATACATAGACTCACAAAGATAAAAATTAGTTTTAAAAATACAAGAAAATCTTTACTGCATAATTTTGTCCCAAAACACGACGAATTTGTGTTGCAAATGGCGTTTTTTTGGAAAAGATTTGGCGTATATTTTGTGTGAAAAGTCTTTTTTTATAAAAAATATTACGATGAAAAATTTATTGAACAGTTTGGCAAACGCCCAAAAGCACTACATTAATTATATTAGAGTGGCTATTTTTATAGTAATGGCATGGATAGGAGGACTAAAGGCTTATCAATACGAGGCCGATGGCATTGTGCCTTTTGTTACAAATAGCCCTTTTATGAGTTTTTGGTATAATAATTCTGGTAAGATGGCGGTGAATGAAAAAGGGCAAACAGTACCCGAATATACATTGCACAAAAATCCAGAAGGGAAAACGGTAAATAAAAATATCGAGTGGCACAAGCAAAACGGTACATATACATTTTCGTACGGATTGGGTGTGGTGATTTGCATCATAGGAATTTTAACCCTATTGGGTATTTGGTTTCCCAAAATAGGACTTTGGGGCGGATTGCTTACCTTCGGAATGTCTATAGTAACCCTGTCATTTTTGATTACAACGCCCGAGGTATATGTACCTAATCTGGGAGGCGATTTTCCTAGCCCTCAATACGGATTTCCATATCTGTCAGGGGCAGGAAGACTGGTACTTAAAGATGTAATTATGTCCGCAGCAGGACTTGTAGTAGCCTCGGATTGTGCCAAAAGATTACTTAATAGAGAAGAATAGGGTTTTATTTTTTATAAAAAAATTTTAGCCCCAACTTTTTAGAAGTTCCGAACTTCTAAAAAGTTTATTAGCTTTTCTTCTCTTCGCAGTCCCCTCCCAAGGAGGAAATCCACAAAAGCGAGGTATCTTAAAGAGGAAGAATTACGAAAAATGCAAAAAAACATCTAGGAAATTGAGAATTCTATCTGGAGTAACTCTTGCCCTAGATGAGGGGAACTACTCCCATTAACAATCCCCCTCTCCCCAAAAAAAGGGAACTAAATCCCTTAAACATTAACACAGGGCTAAAGAAAAAAACTTTTTAGAAGTTCGAAACTTCTAAAAAGTTTTCTCTTAGTTGTTTTCTTGTATTTCCCCCTTTGGGGTTAGGTTTTTTTATATTCCTATTTCTACCTGCATACGTACATACCAACCGTTTTTGGTGTTGCCGTTGTAGTATTCGGACTGGTCGTAGGTTACTTCGGCCTGAATTTTAAAGGCGTGTTCCCAAATGTATTTGTTAATGCCAAGGCTGTATTGTCTGCGGTTAGGGGTAAGGGAAAAGATGTCTTTATCGACATTGATATACGAATAACGCGTGAGGATTTCGTAGTCGTTATCAAATAGGTAACTCAACTGATAATCCATTCCCTCACCTGCGTATACATACTGCGATTTGGTAGGGTCGTTAGGGTTTATAGTTACAGGATTGTCGGACATTCGGTTCATATAAGCTGCCATAAACGCTAACCCTTTGTATTTAAACATTGCATCGAGTAACAAAGACGACATATCTCGAGATTCGTACAAAGCACTTCCCGTAGTTCCTTTGGTTTTGTTGGCGTTGTCATTGTACATATAAGCCCCCGATAGCATGAGTTTAGGTTTTTGTTCACGTACTAAATCGCCTTCAAAAAAACTTCCGTCTTTGGCAAAGCTGCCCAATGGGAATAATTCGATTTTACCTGTGTAGCCAAGTCCTGTATCGGGGTTTTTGGTCTCGTTACGCCCCTCACCAGTTGATATAGCAGCCTTGATGTTGTATGAAAAATCTTCTTTGCGGTCTTTCAGATAATGAACTTGGAATCCGAAATCGCGGTCGATGTTAAAACTGGCATTGTTGATACTGCGGTCGGTAAACTGCAAAGCTCCAGAAGAATTGACACGTTGTCTATTGCCAGGTAGTTTGGTTTGTCCAAAGCTGAGAACCCAGTTTTTGTTAGGTTTGTAGAATACTACTGCATCTCGGATTATGTGCAGGTTATCACCCACACTGATTTCGCCTCGCGTATCGCCCGGAGCGAAAGAAAGTTGAATGGTATACATAAACTTAGGATTGGCAATATAACCATCAAAACGGAGTCTCAAACGGCGTACTTCGGCTTGGATGTTGTCCTCTTGATTGTCGGTGTGAAAATAGGTGGCTCTATTTTGCATTCTAAAACGCATATTGAGCTGAAAGATGCTGTCGGGCGATGTAATTCCTATTCCTTTTTTGAAATTGTAGTAGGGTAGTGGGGTGTAGTTGTTACTACTACGTGTTGTTTCTTGTGCAAAAATCTTGTTGGAAAAAAGTCCAAGAAGAATCATTAAAATGTAAAAATGTCTCATAATTATTTTTTGTTTGTTATGGTGCAAATATAAAAACAAAAAGCCGAAACAATTATATGAGAATGTTTCGGCTATATTATTGTTGTGTTAAGAATTAGCCTCTCGGAGCTCCGTCAAGGATTTCTTGATTAGCAAACTCTTCGAACTTTTTGAAATTCTCACGGAACGACTGAGCCAGTTCTTTGGCTTTAGCGTCATAGGCTGTTTTGTCTGCCCAAGTATTTTTAGGGTTAAGTACTTCGGCAGGTACATCAGGACACGATTGAGGTATTGCAAGACCAAATATTTCGTGGTTTACATATTCTACATTGTCCAATTTACCCTCCAAAGCGGCAGTAATCATAGCACGAGTGTATTTTAACTTCATACGGCTTCCCACTCCATAAGGTCCACCAGTCCACCCTGTGTTGATAAGCCATACATTTACGCCGTTTTCTTTCATTTTAGCACTTAACATTTCAGCGTATTTTGTTGGATGTAAAGGCATAAACGGAGCTCCAAAACAAGCCGAGAAGTTCGGTTGAGGTTCGTTTACTCCTGCTTCAGTACCTGCCACCTTAGCGGTGTATCCAGAGATAAAATGGAAAGCAGCTTGTCCTGGTGTAAGTTTAGATACTGGAGGCAACACACCAAAAGCGTCAGCTGTTAGGAAGAAAATGTTTTTAGGGTTTTTACCAATTGAGTTAGGTTGGATATTGTTAATATGATAAATAGGATAGCTTACACGCGTGTTCGGAGTGATAGAATCATCTTCAAAATCAATTTCGTTGTTAGTGTCTTTTTTGAATACTACATTTTCGAGTAAAGCTCCTTTTTTGATAGCGTTGTAAATATCAGGCTCACCCTCAGCACTTAGGTTGATTACTTTGGCATAACAACCTCCCTCAAAGTTGAATACGGTGTTTTCTGGAGTCCAGCCGTGTTCGTCATCACCTATCAACTTGCGATTCGGATCTGCCGAAAGGGTGGTTTTACCAGTACCAGAAAGCCCAAAGAATATGGCTGTATCACCATCATTGCCCACATTGGCACTACAGTGCATAGGAAGTGTGTTTTTGAATACAGGAAGAATGAAGTTAAGGGCTGAGAAGATTCCTTTTTTCATCTCGCCAGTGTACCCCGTTCCTCCAATAAGGGCGATTTTGCGTGTAAAATCAAGGATGGCAAAGTTTTGTTGGCGTGTGCCGTCTACCTCAGGATTTGCATAGAATCCAGGAGCACAGATTACGTGCCACTCTGGAGTATAGTTTGCTAGTTCAGATTCTTCAGGACGTAAAAACATATTAAAACAGAATAGGTTGCTCCATGCTGTTTCGGTGATGCTTCTCACGTTGGTTCTGTATTTAGGATCTGAACATACGTAGCTGTCTCGTACAAATATTTCGCGTTCAGAAAGGTAGGCTGTTACCTTGTTTAAAAGTTTTTCAAATTTGTCAGAATCAAAAGGGATGTTTACGTTGCCCCACCATACTTTATCTTCGGTGATAGCGTCTTTTACAATAAAACGATCTTTAGGAGAACGTCCTGTAAAAGCCCCAGTATTGATAGCTAATGCTCCCATAGCACTCTCAACTCCTTGACCTTTGTCTAGGGTAATTTGGTGTAATTGGTCTGGTGTTAATTGATAATGAATTTTTTCACTGTTAATTCCTAAATTAGCAGATAGAACTGATTTTATAGAATCTGTATTCATACTGTGTTATTTAATTGTGTTGTTAACAAATATTACGAAAGACAAATGTAACAATTTTTATAATATCAAAGAGTAGATTTGTGATTTTTTTTATAAGAAATTTATAGTGTATATATAATCAAATATTTGGAGGATAAAAGTTGTTTTTGTGAGGGTAAAGTATTGTTGCATAGGTATTTGTGTGGCGTGTGATGTGTGGTTGTGTTTTGAAATGTTTTGATGTGTTTTTGTTGTTTGATAAAAATGTTTCTACTTCAAGAGGGGGGTGTAAGGCAGATAATACCTCATTAGATGGTTATGCGGATTTGGTAATTAAGATGCGGTTAAAAATAATTTGTAGAGATTAAGTTTTTGGAAAGAAGATAATTTACTAATATTGTAAGTTTTAAATTTGAGGATATGAAAATTAAAGATATATTTTTATTGTTTATTTATTTTTTTCTGATAGTACGTGGGGTTATGCGTATAATGGAAGATAGACTTCAGAGTATAGGTGTTGTGATGATAATAGTGGGAGTGGTAGGGCTTTTTGTGTTTTTTAAACAAAAAAAACAGGGTTAAAAGCAACCCTGTTTTTTGAAGATATTTGGTTTTTATGATTTAGGAGTAACATTAGTAGTACGCAAGGTTTGTTTGATGTACTTTTTGTTGTTGATGGTAACCGTTTGCGTATCGATATTTACAGACATAATCCAAAGTGCATCTTTATATTTGCCGTTGATGTCCGAAAAGTAGATTTGTTGTGCGGTTTGGAAATCTTTAGCATGACCTAAATGCACGTATCTGTATTTATTGGCTGGATTGATAAAAAATTGTGCAGCAATGTTTTTGTCTTGCATTTTTTTGACAAATCGTGTGGCGTTGTTATGTACGGCAAATACGTTAGCAACAACGTAATATCCTGATTCTATTCCGTCAATGGTTACACTCGCCGATTCTATAGGAATAACACGCTCCGAAATGGTGTTGTACAACGTACTCTGGTTGGTGTTGGGTTTAGTTGTTGTAGTTTTGGGTTGTGCAACCACAGGCGTTGTTACCTCTGGTTTCATTTCGATAGTATCTACAGGCTTTGTATCTGTACTAGCAATAAGCAAATCGGTGTGTTCAGGTTCTACCTCGTCAGCGTCTGCCAAAAGTTCTTCGGTTTGTTTTTGAGGCATTTCGTCTTCAGGAATAGCTTCGATGTCAAGAGCGGTCATAAACATAAAATATCTATCGCCTTTGGTGTGCAATCGTATATCTACCTCTTCAGCATTGTTTTTGATAACCGAATTGTTAGGGTTGTTGATTGCTATCGAAAAGGTGTCGTAACCCAAGGTGTTCATACTGTTTGGTTTACGATTGTTGTGTTTGAGAGTGATGGAGCTGTTGAAGAAGTTATCTTTAGAACGCTCGTCTTCCTGTAGGTAGATATATTCTTTAGTGCCTTGATGTTTGAACATAAAATAATCGCCTCGCATACCCAAATCGCCTTCAAGAGCCGAACCAAATATTCGAGCATTGACCTTGCCACTGGCAGGGGTTTGAAATCCGCTATAATTAATATCTACTTCATTGTCCGAAACACCTACAAATCCATCGTATATAGAGATGAATTTGTGGGGTTTGTTAGGGTCTTCAATTATAAATACTAAAGTCCACCCTGCAGAACTTCCTCCGCTAAGTGTGCCTTGTGTAGCTCGAATGTTAGCCACGGTATACTCACCATTAGGATTTTGTAGTTCTTGGATATAATCGGTAATATCGGCATAGGCAGCATAAGGAGCGTTTGATGAAAAACTCTTTTTCTTATGCCCGTCAAATATTACCTCCCCTTCGATGTCTATATATTTTTTTTGATTAGGAAGTTTGATTTTGATTTGGTTTACAGCTTCTCTTTTAGGATTAGTAGCTTCGAATTGCGTACCGTACAATTTTCCTTCTTCGTATTTGTAGGTAGCAGACCAATAGAGTCCTGCATAGGTAATTTTAGCCTCAGGGTTATCCAATTCTAATATGGCACTACTTGAGCTGAAAGTGCTTTTATCATTATCAATATCAATGTGTTTCATCTGAAGGATATCGTTCA
The DNA here is from genome assembly GCA_030528745.1 of Bacteroidota bacterium. Lineage (GTDB taxonomy): Bacteria > Bacteroidota > Bacteroidia > Flavobacteriales > Flavobacteriaceae > Flavobacterium. The sequence goes on along the minus strand of JAUMYH010000006.1, from coordinate 42,758 downwards.
GACGTGCTTTGTTATCGACTTGATTGTAAGCCTTGTTCGATTTTTTGCCTTTGTTCAGAGAGTTGTTAGAGATAAGCACCAAATCTCCTTTAACTTGTTTTTCAATTCTCTTTTCAAAAGGAGTACCAATCTGCCCCAAGATCGTGCCCCAAGATAGTAAAGATAATGCTAGAAATAGTTCTTTCTTCATATTTTTAATCCGATTTATAAGATAGTTAATGAGTTAAACTTTTAATTTTAACAAAATTACATCGGATACGAACTCTTTTGAAGTTGCAGAAATAAAGTTGTTAAAATAGTTATTAACATATTAACAACGACTTCTATCGTTGTTGGTTTCTGATAAAAATAAGTAAAGAAAAGGTTGTTCTCTAAAGATATTCAGTGTGTTAGCTGGTGTTATAATATCATTTTGGAGTAGGGTACTATAGTGCAGTATCCTTTATCGACAAAATACGAGGTAGGGTCTTGTTCTGATAAAGCAAGTATAAAATCTCCTCCCCAAGCTCCAAGGCTTTTGATAACACCTTTATAATCTTTAAAAAGAGCTTCTTTGGCGGTTTGCATTTCCAAAACATTACTCATTATCACTTCGTGTTTTTCTAATAAATAAGAAAATTCAGCAAAGGAGTCTGTTTTGATGACAGATTCGGTGATGTTGTTGATTTGAGGAATGATATGGGTTATTTTGGGTTGTTTTTTGTAATACGATGCAATGGCGGATTTGCTATTCTGTTTTTTGTTTAGATGAACAAAATAGAGGTGGTGGGCGAAAGAAGGGTTAAAGTTTATAGGAGTAATTTGTGGTTGTTTGTCGTGTAATTCAAAAACGATAGGACGATTGGTATCGGCACAGGCTATATCGTATCCGCTTCCGCTAAATGTGTTTCGCAGCAATTGATAAGGGTTGATTTGGAGCCATTTAGACAAATTGTTGATTAGTGTAGAGGAAGTTCCCAGCCCCCAATCTTTAGGAAAGGTCAGATGTGTTCGGATTTGATAACCTCCATTGTTTAAAAAATCAGGGTTGAGTTTGTATGCTTCGTGCAGAATTTCAATAAGTCGGTTGATAATAGGAGTTGGACTATCCTGTGTATTTGTTCTAATTTGTTCAAAATCAATCGTGGTGTCAATCCAAGTCGATTTGTCTACATCGTAGCTTTTCCAACTAATGGTTTCGGTGTTGGTGTTTTCGATATGTAAATCCTGACCATAAGAGGTAGGTAGCGCCAAGGCTTTTGCTCCGTCAAGTATGGTATATTCGCCAGTAAGGAGTAATTTGCCGTTGCTGTAAAAGAAGTTTTCTTTCATGGGGTGTTTTGCATAATTTTAAGGCAAATATAATTAATGTTATAATTATAATAGATATATTTGTAAAAAAGTGTTATGTCGATTGTTTTTTCTGATGAATATTATATGAAAATGGCATTGGCTGAGGCCGAAGCTGCTTTTGAAAAAGGCGAAGTGCCAGTAGGTGCTGTGGTGGTGGTTCGGGATAAAATTATAGCAAAAACGCACAATCTGACCGAAGCCCTGAATGATGTAACTGCCCATGCGGAGATGATGGCTATTACATCAGGGGCTAATGCTGTTGGTGGTAAGTATCTGAAAGAATGCGTGTTGTATGTAACTTTGGAGCCGTGCCAAATGTGTGCAGGGGCTATGTATTGGGCTCAATTGGGCAAATTGGTATATGGAGCGTCTGACCAGCAACGAGGATTTACCGCAATGGGCGTGAAATTGCACCCCAAAACTCAGGTTGTGTCGGGTGTGCTTGAGGAACATTGTGCCGAAATTATAGAGCGTTTTTTTCGACAGAGACGACAATAAGCAAAAAAGTAATCGAATAAAATGTGTTGTAGGAGGCATTAAATAGTCGAAAGGCATTATTTTTGATTGGTATATTTGAAAGAATTGTTTTTTGCTATGAAAAAAATATTTGTATTCATACATGTAATATTCGCTTTGGCTCTGTGGGGTCAAAAACCGATAGTAGTATCATCAAAGGTAGAACAAGCTACGGTTTATTTTGATGCTGTAGAGCTTACGCATAAGTCCAGTGTGAATTTTACAAAAGGAACATATCAGATAGTGGTTCAGAATGTGTCTAATACATTGGATGTTAATACAGTACAAGCCCTTTTTCCTAAAGGCGTGAGTATGTTATCAACTCAGTTTTTTATCAAAAATTCAGAAGAAGGCGTTCAGTCCAATACGCCTTATTATAGACAACTCAAAGATAGCATTGCTTTGGTCGATTTGGAACTCAATCGAGTGCGTAACAGAAAAAATTCTGAGCAGAAAACTGTGGAAAATTTAGACATAGCACAATCGGAACTCAAAGGCTTAACAACCATTAATACAGCCGAATATGTTAAATTGGTGGACTTTTATACCTCAAAACGTACTTCGTTACTCAATCAGATTGATGTGTTAGGTAAAGAGGAACAAAATCTAAAGCGAATTTTGGAAGGATTGAATCATCAAATGACATTGAATTTTCCAGAAACCTATCAAAAAAATAAAGGAGAGATGGTAATTAGGGTAATGAGCGATATTGAACAAAAGGCAGATATTTACCTTACGTATGTTTCCAGAAGTGCATCGTGGTATCCTACGTATGATTTGAGAACGGATAATATCAACAATCCGTTGGTTTTGCTTTATAAGGCTAATGTTACACAGCGTACTGGTGTGAATTGGGAGAAGGTGCAGATGGTATTGTCGAGCGGTGCGATAGGTTCATTTAACGAAAAACCCAATTTGTATCCGTGGCATTTGTCGTATTATGACGTAAATCAATATCCAAGAGCTGCTTTGCAAGAAGTTGTGCTTACGGAAGTTGCATATACTGCGAAAGTTCAAGCTGAGGAAACTGCTGATATGGTTGATGGATACCAACAAGTTAATGAGTATGTAGCCATGCAAGATGGTTCGCTTACAACCTCTTTTGATATTAAGGTAAAGTACGATGTGCAATCGAACGGAAAGGAACACAGTGTGGTACTTCAAGAATTGAACATTCCTGCCGTGTACAAATATTACGCAACGCCCAAAGCTAAAAATGCGTTTTTGATGGCGGAGGTAGACCATTACTCACAATATGGTTTGCTATCAGGTCAGGCAGATGTGATAATCGAAGGTATGTATGTAGGAAAAACTTTTCTAGAACCCAATCAAAACCAAGAAAAGTTGGAAGTTACAATGGGGGTAGATAAAAAGATAGCTATTTCTAAAGAAAAAATAGCCGACAAATCAGGAACGAAATTTTTGTCTAGTTATAAAGAACAGACTTTTACCTACGATATAATATTGCGTAATAACAAAAAAGAAAATGTGTCTGTGATGCTTGAAGATCAATATCCGTTAAGTACCAATAAACAGGTTACGGTGGAATTATTAGAAGTATCAAACCCTAAAAATAACGACAAAGAAAAGGGATTGCTCTCGTGGAATGTTTCCCTGTCTCCAGGCGAAGTAAAAAAGATACGCCTAAGTTATAAGGTAAAACATCCTAAAAATATGTCGATTACAAACCTATAAATAACGTAAATATATTATAAATGAAAAAAATCTTAACTGCACTTATGGTGCTTATGATGGGAGCACCATCTATTTCGCAAGTACGTACACCAGCTGCCTCGCCTCAAGGTAAGGTACAACAAACGGTAGGGCTTACTAATGTATCGGTAGAGTATTCAAGACCTAGTACCAAAGGACGTAATATCTTTGGTAATTTGGTTCCTTTCGGAAAAATGTGGAGGACAGGAGCTAATGCCAATACCATAGTTTCTTTTGGTGATGATGTGGTAATAGATGGCAAAACACTACCCAAGGGAGATTATGCCTTGTATATGAATCCTAAACCAGACCTATGGGAAGTATTTTTTTATACCGATACGCACAATTGGGGATTGCCGGAAAAATGGAACGAAGAAAAAGTAGCCTTAAAAACCACTGTAAAGCCTACGAATCTGAATGTAAACGTAGAAACTTTCACGATAGGAATTAATAATTTGGACAATGATTTTGGTCATTTGGAGGTATCGTGGGAAAAAACTCTCATAACCATTAAGTTTAATGTGCCAACAAGTAAAATTGCCAACGCAAGTATAGAAAAAGCCCTTGCTGGGCCAGATGCCGAAACGTATTACAACGCGGCGAATTATTATTATCAGGCAAATTCGGACATGCACAAGGCTTTGGAATGGATTAATAAGGCGGTGGAAATGAGAGGTGATCAGACTCCGTTTTGGTATTATCGTCTGAAGTCGTTAATTCAAGCCAAAACAGGCGATAAAAAAGGAGCTATCGAAACAGCTCACCGCTCGTTGGATTTGGCAGAAAAAGCAGGAAACTCCGATTATATCAAACTCAACAGAGATTCTATTCAAGAGTGGAGTAAATAATGCTACATTGTACCTTTTTAAAAACAAGAAGGCACACTGAAAGACAAATTAAGAACAATAAAAAAGTTTGAAATTGGAAAGGCTGTTTGGAAATTCTCAAACAGCCTTTTCGCTATTTTAAAAATGATTTGATTTTTTGTAGGTTGTTAAGGAAAAAACCAAATACAGAAATGAAAGATAACGCAATTCCTATACCCAAAAGCAACTCGCTTCCTGATAGGTGAAGAATCTTGAGTGAAGATCCTATAATAATGGCTATAAAAGAAGTAATGAATAGCCCAAGCAAAATTCGATTTGTTTTATTCATTTTTTTAAATTTTGTAAATTAATAAATATTAAACTATAAATAATAGATTAGGCTAATTAAAAGAGGATATCTTGATGATTTACTAATGCTATAAGAATTGTACATTTATAGTTTTAATTAGGTTTCTCTTGAGAACATCCACTTCCATTGCAGCACGGAGACAAAATTAAAAAAAAAAGAAAAAATGCAAATGGTTACAGTGGACAAGCAGATTGGGTTGCTTAAGGAAATTATTCTAAAATTAAAAAGTATTAATTAATGTAAAAGTAAACTCAAGAGGAAGATAGTAGCAGAAAGCCATTAAAAAAGCTACCCAAGAAGTTTTGGATAGCTTTTTATTATGATTGTCTAACTTAAAAAAATCTAGTTTACAGCAGGACAATTACAATCCCAGTTTTCTTTACCACAGAACAGGTTCAGACCTACCGTAATTTGGTGGAATCCTCCCGTGCCATAATTAACCTCGCCAAGCAAGTGAGAGTAGGTATAAGCTATCATAAGAGCTTTGTAATTAAAGCCTACTATTGGAGTTACGTATTGCAATCGTTGTTCTTTGGCTTCTCCAGCACGGGCGTATTGAGTGCCGTTGAATACTCGTCTGTACGATAAAGCTCCCCAAAGACGACCATTCTCAAAACGCTTATAAACCTTAAGGTTAGCATCAAGGCTATGTTCTCTAGTGTCTTCAACAAACTGATACATTAAAGAAGGTTCTAACTGAAAACTTTTGCTGCCTCCAAAAACGTAACCAGCACTTACCAAATATTTTCTGAGGTTGTCGCTTTCGTGTTCGGTGTATAATTCTCTACGCGATGCAACGGCATTCTTAACTGTAAAATGAGAGAAAAATTCGAGGTAGTGGTAAGACATACCGAAGTCAAAGTTGTAGTAGAAATCCTTTTGAACGAGTCCTCCAGATGTAGCAGGGTCGTATCCTAGTCCGAACTGAGTTTCGTCTAATTTGCTCTGTATCATTGCTCCACTCAAACCGAACGACAACATATTCAGGTTATAATCGGCTCTCGAAAAACGAATATGGTGTGCGTAGGTTATTTTGGCTCCTAGTTGAGAGTGGTATCCATTACGGTCATTGAGGCCTATAATTCCCCCTCCCGATCGTTCTCCTAGTCTGGTGTTAAAACTCAAGGTTTGCAGCTGTGGCGAACGTTGGCTCTCAGACCATTGTGTACGGTGTGTGAGTCTTAACTTACTACAAGTGGCAGCTCCGGCCATAGACGGATGTATCAGATAATAATTGTCGGACAAGTAATCAGAGTATACAGCTACACCTTCCTGACCAAACGAAAACTGCGTGATAAGTAGTAATAACGCTAAATATCTTTTTTTAAATTGCATATCTAAACTATTTTAAAAAAATCATTTTTTAATTTTTATCGTTTTAGCAATGGCACTATATTGCTGAATATGAGGTATTTGTTGTTATTTTGGTTTTGTGTAAACAACAAACACACTATTGCAAATAGCAACATTACTTTTGAGGTGCTAAATTTACAAAAAAAAAGATACCAATTATCTTTTTGTGCTGTTTTTTTGAAAAATATTTTCCTCCTCAATATCTAACGCATTAATTTGGATTTTATTTTGAAGGATATAAATGTTGGTTTAAGAAAATAAAAAGAGAAAAAGGAATACATTTAATTCTGGCCAAATTTATTGTAGCGAAAATATTTTTTTATTAATTTAGCGAAAAATAAATGTATGGATAGACGTAAATTTTTTAAAATAGGGACAACGGCGGCTTTAGGAACTACTCTTTTACGACCTTTGGAAGGATTTGCTAATACGAGCGTTTCTGGTGATGATGCGTTAGGAGAGGCTAAAAACATCATTATATTGGTCAGTGACGGAATGAGTCAAGGGACATTATCTCTTACGGATATTTTCATCAATAGACAACAGGGCGTTAGTTCGAATTGGTTGAATCTTTATAAGGAACAGAAAGTAACTAGAGCGATGATGGATATGGCTTCGGCTAATGCAATAGTTACAGATTCTGCAGCTGCAAGTTCGTCATGGGGTAGTGGATACAGGGTGAATAACGGTTCGATAAATATAGGAGTTAATAAAGAAAAATATACTCCGATATGGCTTAAATTTAAAAAGGCAGGTAAAAAGGCAGGTTGTGTAACCACTGTTGCTATTACTCACGCTACTCCAGCAGGATTTATGGCTAATTCCGACAAACGGAATGCACAAGATGATATAGCGGAACAGTATTTGGAGCATGAATACGATGTGCTTTTTGGAGGGGGAGATAAATTCTTTTCGGCAGAATACCGAAAAGACAAAAAGGATTTATATAAAGCCTTTAAGACGAAAGGTTATCAAATAGTTAAAGATACTACAAGCCTAGAGCGGCTTTCGAAAACGAAAGCCTTGGGGATTTTTGCCAATGATGCCTTGCCATACAATATAGACTTGCTAACCGACTCAGATGCCAGAGCTAAAATTCCGACTTTGGCACAGATGACCCAAAAAGCTATAGAATTGCTCAACACATCCTCGAATGGTTTTGTACTTCAGGTAGAATCAGGAAAAGTAGACTGGGCAGCACATGCAAACGATTTGGGAGCGTTAATTTATGAGCAAATAGCTATAGATCAAGCTGTTAAGGTAGCGGTGGATTTTGCAATAAAGGATAAAAATACTCTGGTGATTCTTACCACAGATCACGGAAATGCTAATCCAGGATTGATATATGGAAAGAAAACCAATGAAAATTTTGATGCAGTGAGGCATTATATTCACAGCAATGAGTGGATATTGAATCAATTTTCGGAAAATAGCACTATAGAGCAAATCATTAGCACAATAAAAAAAGCCAATGGTTTTGAAATTACCCAAGAACAAGCACAACGATTGTTGTCCTATTATCAAAATATTGAACGCTCGGAAGATGGGTTATACAATTATAAGAAACTCCCATACAAGAGTTTCTCGTTGATACAACAAGAGTATAATTCGGTAGGCTGGATAGGTATGGATCACTCCTCGGATTATGTAGAATTGGCTATGTTTGGACCTGGTAGCCAAAACTTAAAACCTTTTATAAAAAACACAGACTTACATTACTTTATGCTTGAGGTTTGTGGAGTCAAGTCCTTATAGTTTTGCTTGTACTCATTGATTAAGAGTCCGATAAACTTGCTATATTCGCCAATGCCATCTTCTTGGGCATTGGCTTTTAGAAAATAATGGTACAGATAATCAAAAAAAGTATCGATAGGGGTGTGGTATTTTTCTTTAAACTTTATACTTTCTTCAAAACTAAGCCATATTCCTTTATAAATAGAATCTGAAAGTTTACTGTAATCGTCAGGATTTATTTCTTTGATCTGTTTCAGGCAATATTTTAGAGCAAATAACTCTGCAGCGTATCGGAAATAGATGTCCGAATGCGTACTTGCTTTGTGATAGGCTATGTAGTTGGCTTCGCTTTCAGAGGCATAGCCTATTTGATGTGCCATTTCGTGTAGTGTTACAGTTGGCAACACGTATTTAGGGAGGTATTTGTTTACTTGTGATTCGCAAGTAAAAGGATTGATGTAACCACCAAATCCCATATATGAAAGGATTAGTGAAATTAAAGATGTTTTGACTTGTAAAGGTTGCTCAAAAACTTCCGCTTTCTGAAAAATTTCTTCCATTTCAAAAGGGTATTCGACTTTCAGATGCTCGTAGAAGACTATTTCCGAATGAATTTGATTGGCTTTATCAATGGTGTGGCGTGTAAAATGAAGCAAATCCTCGTAATGGTATTGGTAATCGATTTGTTTGGTCTGATGTAGTGGTGTTCGGTAGTAATTGAATCCCCAAAGAAGATTGAAGAGTATGTAAAATATGGCTGTATATTTTACCAAATGGTTTATAATAGCATCAAAACTTTTTTGTTTCCGAAGGGTATAAATGATATATAATCCAGCTATAAAATACAACATATCGCCCACCGAAAAAGGGATATTTCCAAATAATCGCCACCTAAAAGCACTTATTTTGAGGTATAATGTCTCAGAATAAACAACCGTAATAAAATTGGGAAATAAGGATAATATCTTGACTGTAAGCATCAAGGCAATAAGCACAAAACACCAGTTGTATTTGCGGTATAAAAGTTTGATGTATAATATGTTATTGGCTAAAATATTCATCTTTAAATCCTATGAGATACACTTTTTGTTTGGCTCGTGTAATGGCTGTGTATAACCATCGTAGGTATTCTCTGTCAATGGGTTCGGTTCTGTAGGGCTGTTCCACAAAAACAACGTCCCATTGTCCACCTTGAGCTTTATGACAGGTAAAGGCGTAGGCAAATTTTACCTGCAAGGCGTTGTAATACTCATTTTCCTTGACCTTTTTCTGACGTTTATATTGGGTTGGTTCGTCTTGATAATCCAAAAGTACTTCTTGATAAAGTTTGTTTTGATGCTCTTGAGTAAGCGATGCCTCTTCAGAATGTAAGGTGTCCAAAAGAATTATAGTTTCAAAAGGGGAAATGTTAGGGAAATCAATGAGTTGTGTTTTGATGTGGGCAAATTTAAACCCATAGAGTTCGATGATTTTGAAAATTTCTAAAACCTCAACAACATCTCCATTGGCTATAAAATCAGCTTGGGAATTGTCTTTTAACCAAAAATAATTGTTTTTTACAACCATGAGCAAGTCTCCGACCGATAGTTCGCTGTCTCTATCCAAAATGCGGTTGCGGATTTGTTGGTTGTACAGGTTGGCTCTTTTGTTGGATTTTACAATAAAAATCGTTTCTTCTATTCCGTTGTTGTAATAGGCGTTGTGCAAGGCATCTTGAATTTCATCTCCTTCGGTAAGTCGTTTAAAATCAATATAATTACCTATGGTTAGGGTAAAATCATCGAGGAAATAATCGTGTAACTTGTTGCGTATCAGAGTAGCATTGTACAAAATGCCCGAATCTTGACTTTGACGCATTACCTGATCGAGTTCGATACTTAACACAGGAAGTTGAAAGTGTAATTCAACTTCATTTTCGTCTAAGGCAGGGCTTAAATCTGTGCCTATCGGAGGTAATTGGGCGGTATCACCCACCAAAATTAACTTTGAACCGTGTGCCGAATACACATATTCTATCAAATTTTCTAAAATTGTTCCGTTGCCGTATCCCGAATTTGAAATCATTGAGGCTTCGTCCACAATAAAAATGGTATTTTTGTGTTTGTTGGTTTGTAATTTGAACGACAATCCATTTTGATCTATTTTGGTATAAAAGATTTTTTTGTGAATGGTATACGACTTCTTTTTGGAGTAGTTGGCTACCACTTTACTGGCTCTTCCAGTAGGAGCTAATAATACATAATCTTTATTGATGAGGTCAAGACAATTGACCAACGTGGCAATCACGCTGGTTTTGCCAGTACCAGCATATCCTTTCAGAATAAATATATTTTGCGAATTGTTTTGGTTTACAAAATCAGTGATGGCTCTAAAAAAGGCTTCCTGTTTGGAGGTGGGTTCAAAGGCAAACTTCTCCAAAAGAGATTTGTAGAGCAGCTCCATTTGGAATATTATTGAATTTCAGCCGAAAGCCCAGCCTCAAGCAAAGCAGAACACTTCGGAATTAGTTCGGATAATTCTCCTGATTTGACTTCGCATTTTCCTTTGTAATGTACCAACAAAGCACATTGTTCGGCTTGTAAGGGGTCGTGATCACATACCTTAATTAGGGTTTTGATTACGTGGTCAAAAGTATTGACATCGTCATTAAAAAGAACGATGTTTTTTTGTTTGTTTTCAAGAACTTCTGTGTTGTGCTGTTCTTGTATTTTGTGAATTGTACTCATAATTTTTGATATTTAAGGGCTACCCAATTGTCTTTTTCTAAAGTCTGTAGTAGCGTTAGGTTGTTTTTCTGACACATTTCATCAATCTGCGGAATATCTTCGGTATAAAATCCGCTTAAAAAAAGCAGACCATCTTTCGATAAAGTAAGGGCGTAGTCGGGGATTTGCTGTAATAAGATGTTACGATTGATGTTAGCAATAATTATATCGTATTGTTTGCCCGATATTAGCTCAACGCCTCCTTCGTAAATATTTATATTTTCGCATTTATTGCGTTCGATGTTTTCTATAGAGTTGATATAGCACCAATTATCAATGTCGATGGCATCAACCTCAATAGCTCCTCTTTTTTGAGCTAGAATAGCCAATACGGCAGTTCCGCACCCCATATCTAAAACTCTTTTTCCTGAAAAATCCTCGTCCAAGATATGTTTGAGCATCATATAGGTAGTCTGATGATGTCCTGTGCCAAAGCTCATTTTGGGTTCAATAATAATTTCGTATTGGTAATCAAAAGCATCGTGAAAAGGAGCTCTGATTACACATTCGTTGTTTACGATTATTGGCGAAAAATTTTTCTCCCATTCTTCGTTCCAGTTTACTGTAGGAATTTCTTCTGTTTGGTATGTAATTTTAAATTCAGGATTGTCCAAAATCATTACCTCCGAAAGAATATCAGTGGTGTGTAATTGTTTTTGAACATAGGCCGAGAGTCCGAAGTCTGTTTCTTCAAAACTTTCAAACGGCGTGTATTCCAATTCTGCCAAAAGAATTTCGGTTCCAGGTTCTTTTGGGGTTATGGTAAAATGGTAAGCGATATACATGGGTTGTACGGTATTTGAATTACAAAGATACAAAAATAAAACGATTTTGTTTTTTTAAAAATTACTTGAATTTTATACAGAAACAACTCCTTTGATATGCGGATGTGGGTCGTAATCTGTTAGTGTAAAATCCTCAAAAGTAAAACCAAAAATATCTTTTACTTCTGGGTTGAGGTGCATTTTGGGCAATGGTTTAGGATTGCGTTTGAGTTGTAGCTGCACTTGTTCGATATGGTTGTTGTAAATGTGGACATCGCCAAAGGTGTGAATAAACTCGCCAGGTTTTAGGTTGGTAACCTGAGCTAACATCAACACCAACAGAGCGTAGGAAGCGATGTTGAAGGGTACGCCCAAAAATACATCGGCACTGCGTTGGTAGAGCTGACAAGAGAGTTTTCCATCGGCTACATAAAATTGAAAGAAAGCATGACAAGGAGGCAAGGCTACCTTTCCGTCAGTTATATTTTGGGCAAATGATTTTGAGTTGTCGGGCAATACGGCAGGATTCCACGCACTGATAAGCATTCTGCGACTATCAGGATTTTTCTTTAAAGTTTCGATGAGTTCTTTGATTTGATCAATCTCTTTGTTGTCCCAGTTACGCCATTGACTTCCGTATATAGGTCCAAGATTACCTTCTTCATCGGCCCATTCGTTCCAAATTCGCACTCCATTTTGTTGGAGGTATTCAATATTGGTGTCGCCTTTCAAAAACCAAAGCAACTCGTGGATTACGGATTTGAGGTGTATTTTTTTGGTTGTAACCAAAGGAAACCCTTCCGATAGGTCAAAACGCATCTGATAGCCAAAAATACTTTTGGTTCCTGTGCCTGTTCTGTCGCCTTTGTCTACACCGTTGTCCAAAACGTGTTGTATTAAGTCTAAATATTGTTTCATAAATTATTATCGTTGTTTGTTGAGTGTAGCTATAAATTTAAAATATAATTTCATCAAAAATCCGTATACCAATCCGCCTAGTAGGTTAATGAACAGATTAATCAATAACATGTAGATAGACATGATTTGCCAACGCAGTATGGAAAAGGCTAATGTTAAGATTAAAAACATCAGCAGTCCAAAAAAAAGTCCTGTTTTGATCCATGCTTTATTTTTGAAAAATTTTTCCATAGACTTTTTGTTATCGTTTTGAAATTTCGTCTCTCAGTTCGACTGCCTTTTGATAATCTTCCTGAGCTACCGCATCTTCGAGCATTTGCAAAAGTTCTTCTTTGGAGTATTTTGCATAAGGATTGTCTGTTTGAGGTTGATTAGTTTCTTCTACAATTAGGGGCATATCGTCTTCGTCTTGCGAATCTTTGCTGTTGATATTGAGGTAAATACCAGCAGTGTCTACAATGTTTTGATAAGTGTAGATAGGCACTCCAAAACGAATTGCCAAGGCAATGGCATCGGAGGTACGTGCATCGATGAGTTCTTCCTTTCCGTTTTCTTGAACAAACAAAATGTTCGAAAAAAATACGCCATCTACCAATTTGTGAATAACCACATATCGGATAGAAATATTATATCTTAGGGCAAAATTTTTAAATAAATCGTGAGTAAGCGGTCGAGACGGAATCAAATCCTTTTCCATGGCAATAGCTATTGACTGGGCTTCGTAGCCACCTATAACTATTGGTATTTTTTTAGAATCGTCTAATGTGCTTAGGATAAGGGCGTAAGCACCAGTGTTGGATTGACTAAACGATATACCTTTGATTGTTAATCTGACTAAATCGGTATGCATAATTTTTAGAATCTTTGTTACAAAAATCAATTAAATGTAGTTGTACCCCATTTTTTCACGTACCCTTTGTAATACTATATCTGCACATTTTCGGGCTTTTTCAGCTCCTTTTTGTAAGATTTCTTCTACAACCAAAGGGTTTTGCATATAGTAGTTGTACTTTTCACGTACATCTTTGTATTTTTCTATAATTAGTTCAAAGAGAGCTTGTTTAGCATGTCCATATCCGTAATTGCCCCCCAGATATAACGTTCGCAGAGCTTCTGTTTGTTGGTCTGTAGCTATGAGCTTGTACAAAGCAAACACATTACACGAATTAGGGTCTTTGGGTTCTTCAAGTGGTGTAGAATCGGTTTGTATGGACATAATTTGTTTGCGAAGTTTTTTGTCGTCTACGAAAATGTCGATATAGTTATTACGCGACTTGCTCATCTTGTTGCCGTCAATACCAGGCACAATCATTACGTTGTCTTGTATTTTGGCTTGTGGTAAAACAAATGTTTCTCCCATCTGATGATTAAATCGTGAAGCCACATCGCGAGTCATTTCGAGGTGTTGCAACTGATCCTTGCCTACGGGTACAATTTCAGCATCGTAAAGTAAAATATCCGCAGCCATCAGCATCGGATAGGTGAACAAACCAGCATTTACATCTTCCAGATAATCTTGTTTATCTTTGAAAGAATGAGCTAATGACAGGCGTTGAAAAGGAAAAAAGCAACACAGATACCACGATAGTTCGCAGGTTTGAGGAACATCACTTTGTCTGTAAAAAGTTACTTTGTCGGTGTCTAATCCGCTAGCTAACCAAGCTGAAGCAACGCTTAATGTGTTTTCTTTCAGTGTTTTAGCGTTTTTTATTTGAGTAACCGAATGAAGGTTAGCAATAAACAGAAATGACTCGTCTGCAGACAGATTAGCCATCTGAACAGCTGGAAAAATAGCCCCCAAAAGATTTCCCAAATGCGGAGTACCTGTACTTTGTACGCCTGTTAGTATTTTTGCCATAAGGATAAATTAAACGATTATTTTTTGCAAAGTTAGTTTTTTTATCTAGATATTATTATTTTTGGGGCTATGAAATTTGTGCAAATTTTCTTTCAGTTGTTGTATAGGGTATGGTTCTATATTTTGGTTACAATACCCATACTCATTATGGCACCGTTGCTAATTGTTTCGATTCTTAATGAGCGATGGTATCCCTTTTTTTTCGCTCTTGCTCGTGTGTGGGCAAAGGTAATTCTGTTTGGAATGGGATTTAGAGTCAGAATAGAGTATGAAGAGCCGATGGTAAAAGGTCGAAGCTATATGCTTATAGCTAACCATACTTCGATGACCGATATTATGCTGATGCTTTATATTGTGTCTGAAAATCCGTTTGTGTTTGTGGGTAAGAAAGAACTTGCCAAACTCCCTATATTTGGTTTTTTCTATAAAAGAACCTCTATATTGGTTGATAGGAAAGATGCCAAAAGCAGAAAAGAGGTGTTTGAACAGGCACAACGCAGATTCAGTCAGGGACTTAGCGTGTGCATTTTCCCCGAAGGCGGTGTGCCTGATGATAAAGCCATTATTTTAGACAATTTTAAAGACGGTGCTTTTAGGTTAGCCATCGAGCATCAGATTCCGATAGTGCCGATTACTTTTTATGATAATAAAGAGCGATTTTCGTATGATTTCCCTGGAGGAAGCCCTGGTGTAATGAGGGCAAAAGTACATAAAACCATAGATACAGCAGAAAAAAGTCAGGACAATAAAAAAGAGCTTAAAGATTTGTGCTATAATATTATATTTAAAGAACTTACTAAAAAATAATTTAAACTTTCTATCAAAAATAAAAAATGGAAAATATTCATTACATTTCGGCAGAGGTGCTGTCGTTGTCAAAAGTAGCTACAATTATTAATGAAAATTACAAATTAGACTTATCGGAAGAGGCTAAGGTTAATATTGAGCGTTGTAGAACGTATTTGGATCAAAAAATGCAGACACAGGAACAACCTATCTACGGAATCAACACAGGGTTTGGGTCGCTTTATAATATTAAAATATCAAACGAAAACTTATCAAAACTTCAAGAAAACTTGATGATGTCTCACGCCTGTGGTATGGGTGAGGAAGTGCCTAGGGAGATTGTAAAAATAATGCTGTTGCTCAAAATACAGTCGTTAAGCTATGGCAATTCGGCGGTGCAACTTCAGACCGTGGAGAGATTGATAGCCTTTTTAAACAATGATATTTTCCCCGTGGTGTACAATCAAGGTTCGCTTGGTGCGTCAGGTGATTTAGCTCCTTTGGCTCACCTTTGTCTGCCTTTGATAGGTAAGGGAGAGGTATATTTTGAGGATAAAAAGTATAAGGCAGAAGAGATTCTTGATAAATTTGGTTGGGAACCAATTTTGTTACAATCAAAAGAAGGTTTGGCGTTGCTTAACGGAACGCAATTTATGAGTGCTTATGGTTGTTACATACTGATAGAATCGATGAAATACTCGTACTTGGCAGATTTGATTAGTGTGGTGTCGCTCGAAGGTTTCGATGGACGTATAGAGCCTTTTAATCCATTGATTCACTACGTACGCCCTCATAAAGGACAGATAGAGACCGCTCAGAGGATAACAGAATTTTTGGAAGGAAGTACCATTATCAGTCAGCCCAAAGTACACGTGCAGGATCCGTATTCTTTCAGATGTATTCCACAGGTACACGGAGCATCAAAGGATACAATTAACTATGTGAGTAGTGTGTTCCGAACCGAGATTAATTCGGTAACTGACAATCCGAATATCTTTGTTGAAGATGATATTATCATCTCGGGAGGGAATTTTCACGGACAGCCTTTGGCGTTGGCTTTAGACTTTTTGGCTATTGCCCTTGCCGAATTAGGAAATATATCGGAAAGAAGAACCTATCAACTCATATCAGGACTTCGAGGATTACCAGCCTTTTTGGTAAGCAATCCAGGACTTAATTCAGGATTTATGATTCCTCAATACACCTGTGCTAGTATTGTAAGCCAAAATAAGCAACTTTGTACCCCTGCAAGTGCAGATAGTATAGTGTCGTCAAACGGACAAGAAGACCACGTAAGTATGGGGGCTAATGCGGCTACAAAGTGTTTGAAAGTTTTGGAAAATCTCAAAAAAATATTAGCGATAGAACTCATGAATGCCTCACAAGCCTTGGAGTTTAGACGACCATTGCAGTCAAGCCAATTTGTGGAAACATTTGTAAAGTTGTTTAGAAGCGAAGTGCCTTTGGTTACAGACGATAGAATATTGCATTACGATTTGATAAATGCTGTTTCGTTCTTGGAAAACTTTCAGATTGATAATGAAGAATAATTGTTGTGTTGTCAATTTTGTGTTAATTTTTTTGTTTTAAAACTGAAATTGCTTAATTTTATATGTTAAAATACAATTGACCTAAATGAAAAAGATATTCTATTTAATGTTTTTGATCTCTTGCTCGTTGATATATGGTCAAGATGATTTGGTTACAATTTCTGGATATGTGATTAATCAGAAAACGCAATTGCCTATGCAAGGGGTTACGGTGATTAATCTTAATCAGGTAAAGGGAAGTACTACCAATAATTTAGGTAATTTTCAGATTCAAGCAAAAGTAAATGACACCCTACATATTACTTATATCGGTTTTGATCCTTTGAAAATAAGGGTTACGAATCAATGGATTCAGACCAAAATTACAACCATAGAGCTTGTTGAAAAGTCAATATTGATAGAGGAGATTCATATTACGGGAATCAAACTTACGGGGTTTTTGGAGGTTGATACGAAGATTATTCCTAAAGAGGAAGAGTACAGATACAGCATCTCTGGGCTTTCGCACGGTTATGAAGGCGGACGGCGTAGTTCTAAATCGCTTTCGAGGATAATGAACGCCATATCCAATCCAGCGGATTTGTTGTACAATACTTTTGGTAAAAAACCTAAAGAATTAGCCCGACTTAAGGATATAAAAAAAGATCAGACTGTCAAGGAACTTCTTGAAAATAAGTATGATAGAGAGGCGTTAGCGGCTTTTTTGGGGCTTACAAAAAAGGAGATAGAAGATATGCTAATCAATTGTAATTATTCGGATACCTTTATTAAAACGGCTAATGATTTGCAAATTATAGATGCCATTAATGGTTGTTACGAAGAATACAAACTCATGAATAGAAATAAATAGAAAAATATTTCATAAAACGAAAAAAGCTGTTTGATGTGTGTCGAACGGCTTTTTTCGTTTTTAGCGTCAAAAAAAATAGTAAACACAACGAATACTTCTCAAGAAAAAAATACGCGAAAAACGACACGAACGCCTTAAAATTGTTTGATGATGATGCTATGTATCAAAAAGGCAAAGAAACGCCCCAACGCCAACGCATATCGGAGAATAATTTTTGGAAGTTTATTAATAGGGCAAAGCGATTTGCGAGGGGATATTTTGGCGATGTTAAGATATTTACCGACTGGAACAAATTCAAAGCTCATGCTGATAAGATAAACAAAGATGTACAAAATCAGGTAAATACTCAATTCAACGAGGAGCTTAAACGATTGATAGACGGCACTTTACCAAAAGGGCATATATTCCAATTGGGAAGACCTAACGCTATTTTACAAAGTGCAGGGATACCCAACTTGCCGATTGAAATGAGTCGTGCAAGGTTAGAAAAAAAATCATCTGAAAGCTATAAAAAGAAACACCCTTTTGATTTAGAAAGCATAGAAAATTTGCCACAAGCACTGCAAAACCCTATTGCTATTTTTAACAATCCAAATAACGATGGAAAGGTGCTTTTGACCGAACTAAAATACAAGGGAGTAAACCATATTGTAGTCTTGAAAGTAAAAATAGAAAGAGGAAAAAATGAGATTGATTTTCAGATAAATTCAGTTGCTACTGTTTTCCCAAAAGATAGAATAGAAGAGATTGCGGAATGGATTTTAGACAAAAAACAAGGGCGTAAAGCCTATTTTAATAAAGAAAAAACCCTTGCGTGGTTATCCAATAACGGAACGACACTCCGTTCAAAGGGATATGACACAAGGGACATTGCGAAGATAGTAAAAAACTTTGAAAATCAAAAAATCAATGATGATATAAATTTCCATGTCGGTAAAGAACAACCCACCCCAAAAACATTATACGAAAAATTCAAACCTCTTGACAATGAGATAATAACCAATGAAACCAAAGAAGATGAAGATAACGGAACACTACGAAAAAAACTCGTTCCTAAATTTGTTGTATCGTGGTATTATAGAGATGATTCAAACCCTGATATAGAAACATTTGGAAGTTTGAAAGAGGCTACCGAAGATGTTTTTGAAGAGGGAGATATGAGCAATAACACTTCGGATATTCCTTACAAAACCATAGAAGTTGTTTTTGATGAAGTTTGGATAGACGAGAATAATGATGAAGTAGATTGGGGCGATGAAGATGTTTCTTTTGACGATGTGCAATCTATTTTGCCTGATGATATAAAAGATTTGCTATCAGAAGATTATGGAAGAATACACACTGAAACATTTAAAAGTAATGGTCAAAGAGAGGAAATGGCGGAGTACGAACATCTATTTGATTTAAACAATATTGCTGAAAAAATTTACGATTTTTTAAAGGACAGAAAAGGATTTAAGTACGAAAGTGCAGGGCGTGGAGGTAATAGCCATTATTTTACTTACGAGACAGATAGCGGAAAGAAAATGTTAATTCGTGTTGCTGACCACAATTTTAATTACCGCAATATATCAAAGAAAAACTTTGAATATGAGGGTAATGACCCTGAACATATAATAAGTATTGTTATCCAAAACAAAGAAGAAGCAGAAAAAATTAAACGCTTTGAAAGTGCAAGTTCTTTGAGTAATAGATGGGTGTTAGAGGGTGCAGAAATAGAGCAATATATTTATGATAGAGAAGATGTAAACGATGCAGGAGGGATAGAAGCGTTTGCTGAATATCTGATAGGAAATATTGAAAATGTTGAGAATGGTCGTTATTTTAGCGGTGATTATGGCATAGAGTATATGAAAACCCCTAACGGCGTAATCTATGGTGCAAAATTGCCTGATGGTTCTTTGTATTTCAATCCTGATAAGCTCAATTACAACACCGCCATACACGAATTATCGCACCTTTGGGAGCAGATGTTTCCCAAAGAGTGGAAAGAGGGTGTAGAGTTATTTAAAAAGACCCTACAAGGCAAAAGATTATTCAATCAATTAAAGAAAGAGGGGAATTATGCCCACCTAACCGATGAGCAGTTGTGGAGTGAGGCGATGAATACCTACATTGGTAATTATGGGGAGCATAAAATGTTGAACAAGTCTAACAGCAATACTCTAAAACGATTTGCCGAGTGGTTTAAAAATATGGTGCAACAGATAGGACACCGCTTTGGTATCAAGGAACTGACGGCAGAATATAGTTTTGGCAAGTTTGCGGATAGGGTTTTGGACGATATTGTCAAGGGCAACGAAAAGACGGCAGACAATAGGAACGAAGCCGATAAAAGGCGATATGCTATGGTGGAAAAGATGTTGCAGAATGATTTTCCGAATGTGATAAATAGGTTTGCAATCCGTAGGGAGTGTTGATTTAATGGTTAATTATCAATGTTTAATTATACTCAAAACTCCTTATAAGCACCAAGCATATAAGGAGTTTTTGGTTATAATATTCTCAATATTGGTTTATTATTTTGTTGTATTGAATAAAAAAAATCAATTACATCGCTTGAAATAGAAAACGCCTCCGCTATATCTTTGCTTGAATAACCGAGTTCTTCAAAATGCAACCTCATAGCCTCTTCAAAAATGCTTGGTTCGTCTATACTTACGATTTCTGATTCTCTTTTACGCTCTCTGTTCCTACTTAATTCAATGTTAAAAAACATGTAACGCTCTCTATTGATGGCGTTTAAATCGTAAGCTCTGCGAACAATAGAAGATTTTGAGGTAAGCCAATATTTTTTCAAGGAATGCAAATCTCTGTACATCAATCCCTCTAATGAACTTCTTATGGCTTTTGTGGGCATTAGAAATTCCGATGCAAATTCATTAGCTTCTTGTTCTTTATCTCTATATTTAGGCACAGGAAATTCTGAAGAACAGTGCATAATCAAATGCCCCAATTCGTGAGCCAATGTAAAGCGTTTTCGGTCGTTACTCATTCTTTTGTTGATAACAATGATAGGAGTTCCTTTTTTAGAATACATTGATATACCGTCAAATTTTTCATCGGTGTTTATTTCATAAATTACCACGCCTTTATTTTCTATCAAACGAAAAATATCGTGTATAGGCTCATCTGCCAAAATTCTGAAATTTTTCCGTGTAAATATTGCTATTTCAGTAGGAGTGTATCCGTCTTCTATGTCAATGGTTTTTAATGTAAAATCAGGAAAATCAACAGAATCAGAAAGTTCATCAACAATATACCCAAGCATTATACACAATGTTTCGAAATTTTTAATCAAAGACTTTGGGATACTTGATTTCTTTCTATAATTCGCTGTTTCTAATGTAGTTCCCATCTTCTTTTCAAAAAAAGAAGCAGGAAAGTTTAACACTTTAAAGATATTTTGTAATACTTCATCAGACAATCCTCCGAGACCTTTTTCATACTTTGAAAGATTAGACTGTGAAAGACCTTTCACCGATTTTGCTAATTCCGTTTGGCTCATTCCCCTATACTCACGAGCGAAAATGAGCTGTTTGTGGTTTACTTTCATTTCTTAATCTTTTTTTTGTTAGGCAATAAATTAGGTAGTAGGGGTCGGTTAATGAATTATTTAAATAGCCTTTTTCTTCTTTTTATTTTCCTTAATTTTAGGTAATAAAGTTTCAGAAGTTGCTGCCATACTAATAGTTTTGATGTTTCTTAAAGATATTTCTTCTTCAATCAACCTCCATTTCACGCATCCATCATCAATGTAAACAAAATGAGGATTGTGTAACATTCCTGACTTATTTTCTTGATACCCAAAAAATACGATTGGATTTTCATAATCTTTGGGGTCAAATAGACAAGTCTGCATTTGATTTGCGATAGCTTCACTTGAATGTGTTTTAATATATTACAAAGGTATTCTTTTATATGCCTTTAAACAAGCAATTTAATAAAAAAATCTTCATTTTAAAAATCAGATTGAACCACAAAACATTATCTTTTATAATATTTCCTTAAATTTGTATTATTAAAAATCTAATACAGAATTATGGGTTGTAAATTTTATGTAGGGGACAAGGTATTTGACAAAGAGGGGTTACAGGCGTATTTGTTGGAAAATCATTTTGAGCAGTTGGCGGATATGTTGCGAGTGGATAAGGGGTTGTCTGATATGCAATATTCGATGTTGGAGGAGGGCGATTTTGACGAGAATGGGAATATTCGCAAGGAGGTAATGGCGGAGATACGAGCTGAGAGGGATAAGATTGTATCGGAGGCAAAGGCAAATGGTACGTTTATGAAAGCTCCTAACGGCAAACCTACCAAATTGAACAAAGAGCAGTGGGTATCCGTGCGTACGCAAAGGTTTAAAGATTGGTTCGGGGATTGGGAAAAGCAGACAAGAATAAATAAACTGAGACATAGTGAGCCGATTATCAACGACTACAATGGGCAGTACGAACTCAACAGAGAAAGTGCAAAAGCGTGGGCAAAAGAGAATTTAAGGGGGCTATATGTAAATAAAGACACAAAGGAGAAAATAGAAATTTCAAGAGTTGGAATAGATAAAGTAACTTCTCACGGAATGGGGGAAGTACAACATTTAAAATCACTTGTGTCTATACCCCATCTTATAGAAAATACTATATTTATTGAAGAGAGAAACAATGAAAAAAACAACGGGAAATATGATAGTTATAGGTACTATGTAGCAGGTATAAAAATAGACGGAGAAGATTATACAGCAAAGGTGGTTATTGGAAAAAAGGGAGATAGTAAATACTATGACCACGAACTCACTCAAATAGAAAAAGGTAATTTAATTTCCAACCTTAACCTGTTAGCAAAACAGGTAGCTGAAAATCAAAAAACCTTTTCTGAAAAGAGTTTTACAACAGCTGGGGACGCACCTTTACAGCCTTATTCTCTTTCCGAAATCAAAGATACAAAACTTATTTCTATTCTGCAAAATAATTCCTCAAAAATTGTGGACGAAAACGGCGAACCTTTGGTGGTGTATCACGGTGATAGAAAAAAAGAAAAATATCATTATGGTTGGAATACTTTTTTTACTGATAATAAAAAGTATGCAGGAAACTATAAGGGAGAAAGTGGAGATGTATACGAAAATTTTCAAAAGAATACGATGCAGAGGGCAGAACTTTTAATAAATGGGAAGATGAAAAAGGGGGCTTGATATAAGGTACAGAGAATTGCACGACAAAGCTATTGTGATAGCTTATAGATTTTGTAAGGGAAATAAGATGGGGAATCAAGAGAGGCAGAAGACTTGTTTGTTGGGAAATAAAACAAAGGGGTTATATGTGAATAGGATTGTACATTTAACGCAAAAAAAATGTCATATTAATCAAAAAGTATTATATTTGCATTAATCATTCAATACAGTGTAATATGGAATATTTAGATTTTGAACTTCCTATTAAAGAGTTAGAGGATCAATTGGATAAATGTCAAATTATAGGGCAAGAGTCTGATGTAGATGTATCTAATACTTGTAAACAGATAGAAAAGAAATTACTTGAAACCAAAAAAAAGATATATCAAAACCTTACTCCGTGGCAGCGTGTACAACTATCACGCCATCCTAACAGACCCTATACTTTAGAGTATATTAAGGGTATGTGTGGAGATACTTTTCTAGAACTTTTCGGAGACCGCAACTTTAAAGACGACAAAGCCATGGTAGGTGGTTTGGGTAAGATTGAAGGGCAAACCTATATGATTATAGGGCAACAAAAAGGCGTTAATACCAAGATGCGTCAGTATCGCAATTTTGGAATGGCTAATCCAGAGGGATACCGTAAGGCTTTGAGATTGATGAAAATGGCGGAAAAGTTCGGAATACCTGTGCTTACTCTTGTAGATACTCCGGGGGCTTATCCTGGGTTGGAGGCCGAAGAACGAGGACAAGGAGAGGCTATTGCCAGAAATATTTTTGAAATGTGTAGGCTTAAGGTGCCTATAATTACAGTGATTATCGGTGAAGGAGCTTCGGGAGGGGCTTTGGGTATAGGTGTGGGTGATAAGGTGTATATGCTTGAAAATACGTGGTATTCGGTAATTTCTCCAGAGTCGTGTTCGTCTATTCTGTGGAGAAGTTGGGATTACAAAGAACAAGCAGCAGAGGCACTGAAGCTGACATCATACGATATGAAGAAAAATAAACTTATAGATGATATTATTCCAGAGCCTCTTGGCGGAGCTCATTACGATAGAGAAACTACCTTTGATATTGTAGCGAAATTTGTAACCAAAGCCTACAAGCAATTAAGTGATTTGTCAACGGAAAAACTTATTGAAAAAAGAATGAATAAGTATCTGGCAATGGGAGAGTTTAAGGGTTAATATCGTTGAAATTAGTGTTTTCAGAAATCCAAAATCTATAGATTTTGGATTTTTTATTAACATTCAAAGGCAGAATATAAACAGCTTTTAAACCGATTGTATTGATAAGTTTAAAGTACAAACTTGATTCTTTTTTGTAATTTTGCAATATGGAAAATGCAGTAAATACAGATATAAAAAGGAGTGAAAAATCTCGAGTGATTAATCTCGAAAGAGGGAAGGTGCAGCCTCAAGCCGTTGATTTAGAGGAAGCTGTGTTAGGGGCGATGATGATAGATAAAAAGGGGATTGACGAGGTAATTGACATCTTATCAGCCGATTCGTTCTATAACGAGGCTCATCGGTATATTTTTGAAGCCATGAAGCAACTTTTTGATAGTAGTCAGCCTGTAGATTTGCTGACGGTTTCAAATCAACTTCGCAAAAATGGCAAATTAGAACTTGCAGGAGGCGATGTGTACCTGATTAGCCTTACGCAAAAGATTTCTTCTTCGGCTCATATCGAATTCCATGCTCGTGTCATTTTACAAAAATCGATTCAACGCAATTTGATTCAAATTTCAAGTGAAATTATAGAAGACTGTTTTGACGAAACCACAGATGTTTTTGAACTTATAGATAAATCTGAATCTAAATTCTACGAAGTAACCCAAGGCAATGTGAAGAAAAATTCTGAAACGGCTCAAAGTTTGGTGTTACAGGCTATTCAGAAAATTCAAGATGCCAGAAGCAAGGAAGATGGACTTAGTGGGATAGCTTCAGGATTTACCAAGTTAGACGAACTTA
The DNA here is from genome assembly GCA_030528745.1 of Bacteroidota bacterium. Classification (GTDB taxonomy): domain Bacteria; phylum Bacteroidota; class Bacteroidia; order Flavobacteriales; family Flavobacteriaceae; genus Flavobacterium. The sequence goes on along the minus strand of JAUMYH010000006.1, from coordinate 18,297 downwards.
CCTCGGGTTGGCAACCAACAGAGTTGATTATCATAGCGGCTCGTCCAGGTATGGGTAAAACCGCCTTTGTGTTGTCTATGGCAAGGAATATGGCGGTTGGTAATGGTGTTCCAGTGGCGTTATTTTCGTTAGAGATGTCGTCTGTTCAGCTTATAACCAGAATGATATCTTCCGAAACCTTACTTTCTTCAGACAAATTGCGTTCTGGAAAATTGGAAGAACACGAATGGATACAACTTACTTCGAGAGTGCAAGAGTTGCAGAAAGCACCGATATATATAGATGATACGCCGTCATTGTCAATATTTGATTTAAGAGCCAAGGCAAGACGATTGGTATCTCAACAAGGCGTAAAGGTAATTATTATCGATTACCTTCAGTTGATGACGGCACATACAGGCAAAGGACCAGGAAATAGAGAGCAAGAAATTTCGACCATATCAAGAGGACTTAAAGCTCTAGCAAAAGAACTTGATGTACCAGTGATTGCTCTTTCGCAGCTTTCGCGAAATGTTGAAAGTAGACAAGGAGGACAAAAAAGACCGCAACTATCAGATTTGAGAGAATCAGGAGCGATAGAACAAGATGCTGATATAGTGTCGTTTATATATCGACCAGAATATTACAAACTGGATATGTGGGACGATGAACCAGACCGACCAACCAAGGGAGAGGCAGAGTTTATTGTGGCAAAGCATCGTAATGGAGGTTTGGAAAATATCAAAATCAAATTTGAGGGTAATTACGGACGATTCACCAATTTGGAAGACAATCCGTTTGGTTTTGCCATTGAATCAAGAATGAATAGCTTAGACGATGCCTTTGTGCCTACTGCCAATCCGTTTGAAGCCTTTGATAGTGGGGCTAATAATACGATTGACCTAGACGATAATAATGGAGTTCCATATTAAAAAATAATAATAAATATGAAAATAAAACTCAATAGACCAATATGTTTTTTTGACCTAGAAACTACAGGAATCGATGTAGCCAAAGATAGAATTGTCGAAATAGCGATCCTAAAGGTATTTCCTAAAGGTAACACAGAGGGCAAATCGTGGAGGGTAAATCCTACCATTCCAATTCCGCCTCAAGCCACAGAGGTACACGGTATTACAGATCAAGATGTGGAAAATGCCCCTACGTTTAAGGAATTGGCTCATCAGATACACGCCATGATAAAAGATGCCGATTTAGGAGGTTTTAATTCAGATAGGTTTGATATTCCGCTTTTGGTCGAGGAATTGTTACGTGCCGAGGTCGATTTTGATATGAAAAATCGCGTGTCGATTGATGTTCAGTCTATTTTTCACAAAAAAGAAGAACGAACTTTAGGTGCTGCGTATAAATTTTATTGTAATCAAACTTTAGAAAATGCCCATAGTGCGATGGCGGACACAAAGGCTACTTTTGAAATTTTTAAAGCTCAATTGGAGCGATACGATGATTTGCCTTCAGATATGAAGACCCTATCGGAATATACCACTCGCAAAAAATCAGCCGATTTCGCTGGATTTATAGCCTACGATACTGAGGGTCACGAAGTGTTTACTTTCGGAAAACATAAGGGAGCAAGGGTAGAAGATATTCTAGAGTCAGAGCCAGGTTATTTTAGTTGGATACTTAACGCAGAGTTTCCGCTTTATACCAAAAAGATTCTTACGGCTATTAAACTCCGAAAAATGAATAACAAATTCTAAACAGCTGTAGCGTGAAAATATTATGAAAATAATTTGTATAGGCAGGAATTACGCTGAACATATTTCAGAACTTCAAAATGAAAAGCCTTCAGAACCAGTTGTTTTTCTAAAACCTGACACGGCATTACACAAAGAAAATGAATTTTATATCCCTGATTTTTCGGAAGATGTGCATCACGAGATTGAAGTAGTAGTCAAGATTGCCAAGGTCGGAAAGTATATCGATTCGCGTTTTGCACACAAATATTATAATGAGGTGTCGTTGGGTATTGATTTTACCGCTCGAGATTTACAGCAAAAACTCAAAGCTCAAGGGTTGCCTTGGGAAAAAGCCAAAGCCTTCGATTCCAGTGCCTTTGTGGGAGAATTTGTAAACAAGGATAATATTGATTTGACAAATGTAAATTTTGAGCTGCATAAAAATAATGTTGTACAGCAAAAGGGTAATACTGCCGATATGCTTTGGAATATTGACCAAATAATAGCGTATGTTTCAAAGTATTTTACCCTCAAGGTGGGCGATTTGATTTTTACAGGCACACCACAAGGCGTATCTAGAATAAATACAGGGGATTTGCTCGAAGGATTTTTGGAACAGGAAAAGTTATTTCAACTTAAAATAAAGTAGTTGGTTGTTAAATATTGGTGAAGCACAAAAAAAATCCGTACTTTCGCCAAATAATAAATAAAGTTTAAAAAATGAAACATATTCAGTTAAGACATATTCATGAGTCTTTAGGAGCCAAAATGGTAGAGTTTGCAGGTTTCTATATGCCAGTACAATACGAAGGTGTAAATGTAGAACACGAAACAGTTCGTAATGGAGTAGGGGTGTTTGATGTATCGCACATGGGAGAGTTTATTCTTTCAGGTGAAAATGCTTTAGATTTGATACAGCGTGTAACCTCGAACGATGCTTCTGTGATTGAAATAGGTAAAGCTCAATATTCGTGTTTGCCAAACGACAAAGGCGGAATAGTAGACGATTTGATTATTTATCGTATGGCTGAAAATGAATATCTGCTGGTGGTAAACGCCTCAAATATAGATAAAGATTGGGAATGGATTAGTTCGCACAACACCAAAGGCGTATCGATGAAAAATGTATCGGAGCAATATTCTTTGTTGGCAATACAAGGGCCTAAGGCTGTGGAGGCTATGCAAAGTCTTACCGAAGAAAAATTAGCCGAAATTCCATATTATGGATTCCGTGTAGGGACGTTTGCAGGGGTGGATAATGTGATTATTTCTGCCACAGGATATACAGGCTCTGGAGGGTTTGAAATTTATTGTAAAAATGAAGAAGTAGAGCATATTTGGAACAAGGTGTTTGAAGCAGGGAAAGATTTTGGTATTAAACCTATAGGTCTTGCAGCCAGAGATACACTTCGTCTGGAAATGGGATTCTGCCTCTATGGTAATGATATAGATGATACCACTTCGCCTCTTGAAGCAGGGCTTGGTTGGATTACGAAGTTTACCAAAGATTTTGTCAATTCGGAGTACCTGAAAAAACAAAAAGAAGAAGGTGTGAGCAGAAAATTAATCGGTTTTGAGCTTTTGGACAGAGGTATTCCAAGACACGGCTATACAATAGTTGATGCACAAGGCAATCAGATAGGAGAGGTAACCTCAGGTACAATGGCTCCATCGTTGGGCAAAGGTATAGGTTTAGGATACGTAACTACAGCCAATAGCAAGGTCGATACAGAGGTGTATATCAAGATCAGAAATAACAATGTAAAAGCAAAGGTGGTCAAACCTCCTTTTTACAAAAAAGAAAAAAAATAAATTAATTTGTAGAATCAAAAAAAAAATTGTTACTTTGCATTCTGATTTATAAGATTGTTGGTTTAAAATATAGTTATAACAATGTCAAGAGTTTGTGAGCTTACAGGAAAGAGAGCGATGGTAGGAAACAATGTTTCACACGCTATGAATAAAACGAAAAGAAAATTTTCGGTAAATTTATTAAAAAAGCGTTTTTACCTTCCAGAAGAAAACAGATGGATTACTTTGAGAGTTTCTGCATCTGCAATTAAAACAATTAACAAAAAAGGAATTTCTGCTGTACTGAAAGATGCAAGAAATAAAGGTATTGCAATCTAAATAATTGTAAAGTAGAGCGTTAATCTAATAATTATAAAAAAATGGCAAAGAAAGGAAACAGAATTCAAGTAATTTTGGAGTGTACAGAGCATAAAGATTCAGGTATGCCAGGAACTTCTCGTTATATCACTACTAAAAACAAGAAGAATACTCCAGATAGATTAGAGATAAAAAAATTTAACCCTATACTCAAAAGGGTAACAGTTCATAAAGAAATAAAATAATAATTAAGTTATGGCAAAGAAAACCGTAGCAACACTACAAACACAGTCAAAGAGATTAACTAAAGTAATCAAAATGGTTAAATCTCCTAAAACAGGAGCATATACTTTTGTTGAAGCTGTAATGGCTCCTGATTTTGTGGATGATTTCTTAAAAAAGAAATAATATTCATAATCTAATGTTTTTATGAAAAATCCTCAAGTTGTTTGGGGATTTTTTATTTTTGTACCTATTGAGCATTTAATTTGTATTTATGATAGAACAAAGCAAATCTGCTAACTGGTTAGATAGCATTACTTTAGGAAAATATCCTTTAGTGATAGCAGGGCCTTGTAGTGCTGAAACCCAACAACAGTTGTTGGACACTGCTTCACAGATAAAATCTACTCCTACAGTGATATATAGAGCAGGAATATGGAAGCCAAGAACCAGACCAGGAGGATTCGAGGGGGTAGGAGAGATAGGACTAAAATGGCTACAGAAAGTTAAGGAACAAAACAACTTTCTTGTAGCTACAGAAGTTGCTACTCCCACACAAATCAAATTGGCTTTGGAGTATGATGTAGACGTGCTGTGGATAGGAGCTCGTACTGCTGTTAATCCATTTGCCTTGCAAGATATAGCCGATACGCTCAAAGGCACAGACAAAATTGTATTGCTCAAAAATCCAGTTAATCCAGATTTGTCCCTATGGCTCGGAGGTGTTGAACGTTTGCAACAAGCCGACATTAAGAATATAGGTGTTATTCATCGAGGCTTTTCAACATACGAAAAAACCAAATACAGAAATATACCCGAATGGCAAATCGCGATTGATTTCAAAACCAAAATGCCCGATATACCAATGATAATTGATCCGTCTCATATATCAGGAAATAGGAATTTAGTGTTTGAAATTGCTCAACAAGCCCTAAATCTGAATTATCAAGGACTGATGATCGAAACCCATATCGACCCAGATAATGCTTGGAGCGATGCACCTCAGCAGGTTACGCCACATTATCTTAAACAGATTCTAGAGCAACTTATTATCCCCAAAAGAACCGATTCGACTGTAGATTTTAATTATTCGCTTAACCTACTCCGTACACAAATCGACCAATTAGATCAGAAGTTATTAGAGGTGTTGGTTCAAAGAATGATATTGTCTTCTAAGATAGGAGAAATTAAAAAAGAAAAAAACGTAGCTATACTTCAAGAAAAAAGATGGAGCCAAATCTTGAATAATATGATTGAAAACGCCAAACAAAAAGGACTTAATCAAGACTTTGTAGAGGAATTATTTAAACTAATTCATCAAGAAAGTATCAATTGCCAACAGTGATTATAACATGTCTACCTCGGCGTTAGGGTTAAAAAGATAAGTTTTGCCAGTGGCTATCTCTATACATTCGTAGCGTTTGACTCTTTGTGCAAATTTGCGAAAAACCCTACCGTTATGTATTCTGAACAAGGTTCCAAAAGGAATCTCAAAAACATACTTTTTGTTGTTCGGAGGGTCGTATTGTTTGAGTGCCAAAGCCAAAGTGCTATCTGTACCACTACTTGCCTTTGGGTTTTGAAAATGACGTACAAGCAGCGGTATTACCTCAGGAGGAAAAACCGAAGGATGGATAAAAGGTGTCATAAGCTCTCTAAAGGTGTGTTTCCATTCAGCTCCATGTGGTTTAATGTTATTGCCATAAGTGCGATAAGCCACCAAATGAGCAATTTCGTGAATCAGCGTAATCAAAAAACTATATGGATTTCTACTGGCGTTTATTGTAATGAGATGACTCCCATCAGGATAACGTCTGTAATCACCATGTTTGGTGAGTCGTCTATCTACAATCTTCAAATGCACATGATGTGTCTTGATTAATTCAAAAGCCCTGTCCAAAGCCCTTTCAGGGATATATCGCTCTAAGATTTGTTTCATAATAATTCTACATTTGGCTCTGTTTAGATTAAAATCTATCAGAGTTGATGTGTTTGTACCTATACAAAATAGATGTTGCAGTTTAGTATTATGCTCACAATTCACAAAAATAATGGATTTTGCACGAAAAAACAATACTATACTTCAAAATCAGTATCTTTGCTAAAAAATAAATTCTTATGCGGATAGGTTTTGATGCTAAACGTTTTTTTCATAACAAGACAGGGTTGGGCAATTATAGTAGAGATTTGATACGGATATTGAATCATTTTTATCCACAAAACACGTATTTGTTGTACAATCCTAAAAAGACCAATCAATATCAGCAATTAACCTCTTCAGATACCATTGTCGAACGCAATCCAGAGGGTGGATGGAAAAAGCTAAAGTCTTTGTGGAGAACTTTCGGAGTATCTTCGCAACTTAAGGCTGATAAAATAGATATTTATCATGGTCTTTCGGGCGAGATACCGCTTCATATTCCGCAAGGTGTAAAAAAGGTGGTTACCATTCACGACCTCATTTTTGTTCGTTATCCTCATTTGTATTCATTTTTGGATAGGAAAATCTATTTTCAGAAATTTAAAAAAGCAGCCCAAGATGCCGATGTGGTTGTGGCCATTAGCAAACAAACCAAACGAGATATAATTGATTTTTTAAAAATTGATTCCAACAAAATACAAGTTATTTATCAAGGTTGTAGCGATGTTTTTAAAAAAACATACACTTCTGCCGAACTAGAAAAAACGAGAAAAAAGTTTTCCTTGCCAGAGCGTTTTATCTTGAATGTGGGTACGCTTGAAGAACGCAAAAACGCCTTAAATATAGTAAAAGCCATAAAAGAAGTGAATACGAGTTTGGTGTTGGTGGGCAAAAAAACCTCGTATTATCAGAAAATAGAAGAGTACATCGGAAACCATCAAATGCAGGATAAAGTATTGTGTCTTTCGGAAGTAAATATGGAAGAATTAGCCATGATTTATCAAATGGCAGATGTGTTTGTGTATCCTTCTGTATTTGAGGGGTTTGGAATACCGATAATAGAAGCGTTATATTCCAAAACTCCTGTAATTACTACTGGCTCTGGAGTGTTTCCTGAGGCAGGAGGTAAAGATAGCATATATGTAAATCCGCAAGATGTTTTGGAATTGAAAAACGCCATTTGTCAATTAATCGACAATCCAAAATTGCGAGGTGTCATAGCTCAGAAAGGTTTTGAATTTGTACAGCGGTTTAATGATGATGTTATAGCCCAAAAGTATAATCTGTTGTACGAAAAATTATTGCAGCGATAGTCTGAATTTTGATTTGTTTTTTGCCAAATTAATATGTAATTTTGGGAAAAGCTCTAAATCAAGATACTTATGTTAGTAAAAGTTTTCGGAAGTGCAGTTTTTGGTATTGAGGCAACTACGGTTACTGTCGAAGTAAATATAGATAAGGGGGTGGGCTACCATTTGGTAGGACTGCCTGATAACGCTGTAAAAGAAAGTAATCATCGTATTGCCGCATCACTAAAAAATATAGGCTATGAATTCCCTGGCAAAAAGATAATTGTCAATATGGCTCCAGCCGATATGCGAAAAGAAGGCTCAGCCTATGACCTCACTCTAGCCATAGGAATATTGGCGGCTTCTTCGCAAATCAAAAAAGACCAAATTGATAAATATATCATTATGGGGGAATTATCCTTAGACGGAACTTTACAACCAATCAAAGGAGCTTTGCCGATAGCCATTAAGGCAAGAGAAGAAGGGTTTAAAGGTTTTTTCTTGCCCAAACAAAATGCCAATGAAGCTGCTGTAGTCAAGGATTTGGACGTATATGGAGTCGAAAGCATTAAGGAGGTGATTGATTTTTTTGAAGGAAATTCAACCCTTAGCCCTACAGTAGTGAATACACGTGAAGAATTTTTTAAATCATTGGACAATCCAGAGTTTGATTTTGCCGATGTCAAAGGACAGGAAAGCATCAAACGTTGTATGGAAATAGCCGCCGCAGGAGGACATAATATTATACTTATAGGACCTCCAGGTTCGGGTAAAACGATGTTAGCCAAAAGGTTACCTGGTATTCTGCCTCCTATGACCTTGCACGAGGCTTTGGAAACGACCAAAATACACAGTGTGGCAGGAAAAATTAAAGACACAGGACTGATGAGTCAGCGGCCGTTCAGAAATCCGCATCATTCGGCATCTGCGGCATCTTTGGTGGGAGGAGGAAGCTATCCGCAACCTGGCGAAATATCATTGGCTCATAATGGTGTTCTGTTCTTAGACGAACTACCAGAATTTGAACGAAAAGTACTTGAGGTATTACGTCAGCCCCTAGAAGATAGAGAAGTTACCATATCAAGAGCTAGATTCACGATTACCTATCCTTCTTCGTTTATGCTCGTAGCAAGTATGAATCCTAGCCCTAGTGGTTATTTTAATGACGGAATACACACGGTGTCTGCAAACGAAATGCAGAAATATATGGGTAAAATATCAGGACCATTGTTGGACAGAATTGATATACATATTGAGGTTACTCCTGTGCCATTTGAAAAACTTTCTAGCGAGGAAAGACCAGAAACAAGCAGTCAGATAAGGCAGAGAGTAATCAAAGCCAGAGATGTTCAAACCAAACGCTTTCACGATTTGCCAAACATTCATTACAATGCTCAGATGAGTACCAAACATATCAAAGAATATTGTAAACTGGACGAAGAATCAAAAGAAATGCTCAAAAAAGCTATGGACAGATTAGGGCTTTCAGCAAGGGCTTATGACAGGATTCTGAAAGTAGCACGTACTATTGCAGATCTTGATCAAGCTCATGAAATCAGATCGTACCACATAGCCGAGGCAATCCAATACAGAAGTTTAGATAGAGATGGATGGTTGGGATAAAATAATTAAGGTTCAAAAAAAGTTTGTGTGTTAGAGCATAAACTACATTTGCCCTTGTAAATCATTTTATTACTTGATTATGGAAAGCGTTTTTCTTGTTTTGCGAAAGTGTCTTGTTGTTTTGCGAATGCTACTTTTGGCGGTGGGCTGGTGCGTTCCGATGTTGTGTTTTTTGGAGTTTTTCCTAAACGAGTTTTTTCAAATCGAAATCCGTTATTTTAGGGATTATTTACCTATTATTATTTTGGTTTGGATAGTCGTTTTCCTTGTAAATTTATTTCTGTTATTCCGCTATAAACGAGATTTTTATGTGTTTTTGGCGGTAAGTTTGCTCTGCTTTGGGCTGTGTTATTATTGGGCTTCTAGCTACAAAATTTATGTAACAAGAGCGGTTGCCAACACCAACTATAAGGTACGAATATACTTCCATCGTTACGAAATTTGGCAAGAACACACACTTTACCTAAAGCTTATCACCAGACAAAAATCCGAAGTATTTTTTACGGAAACTTCAAAAATAGGCATCGATCCTCTATCACAAATTCGCGTTTTTTCGGAAGATGAAAAACGCATCATTTTGAAATTGGAAGGCAAGATGCAATCCGAATTTGTGGAAATTCCAAAAGATTGACTTTACACACCATAAGCATCAATTTTCAGTCCGTTTTCGTGTTTTTCGTACTGAAATTGCCCTGTTTGATTCAGTTTTGCCTCCAATTTTTCCGAATTGATAGATTGAAACGCCGATTTTCTACCGACATCAACCACTTTCGGAATAAAAAATCCATTCAACTTCCTGAAACTGAAATACTCCAATCATCGTATCGGCGTAATTTTCGCGCAAATAGCCCAAACTGCCCTCCAATTCGTAATTTTTTTCATCTAAAAGAAATTTAATTTGCAGAAAATGAACGCTTTCCGATTTTAAAACTTCGGTTAATTTATGCCGTTGGTCGTTGCTTATAAAGGAAGTTCACTTTATCATTCCTTTTTAAATTCGCTGTAAATAAGCCTTATAATTAGTGATTAAATCAGTTTTTTGGTTTTTCATTCTCTTTTATATTTTTCGCCAAACATAAAATTTTTCCGTAACTGATTTTGATAACGATTTGATTACCAGTAATAAATTCGTTTTTATCCATTTTTTGGAAAATTTTAATCGCTCAAACAACACAAATTTTGCTGATGATGCAAGGCGTAGGACACCGTGGCGATGAGCTTGTACACAAAATGCAATTGAGGCGAGGACAACGCGGATTTTTTAAGCCTTGAAGCCAAGTCAAACAACGCCGATTGTGCCTCGCTCAGTTCGGTGAGCGAAAAAACTGGGTCGTCATAAAAGCCTTCCCATAACTTTGTAATAAATTGAACATCAAATTGTTCGGAAAGTTCGTGCAAAATCGCCTCTTCCTCGTAAGTGATGCACTCAAATCCTTGTGTTTTTGTGTTTTGCAAATGAATGGACAACATTGATTTTCAGTTATTTATTTAAAGATAAGTCGTTAATTTGTTTTTTAAAAAGCATTTCGCCGCGATAGTATTTTTCGTATCGAATCAGCGTATCGCCTTGAAAATAACCAATATAGTAAGCTCGGTCGTATTTTTGGCTAATGGCTTCATTTTCAGAAATTTCATCGTATAAATAAGTCGGCTTATTAGATTTTTGTTTGTGCAAATCTGAATTGCCCAAAAAATAGTGTTTTTTGAGTTTGGGCGTGGATTCCGAAATTGAGGAATTTAACTGATTTTCAGTTTTTTTATTTAGCGAATAATCTTTTGAAACCATAAAAACATTCGCCAATACGATGGTAAATGACAAAATCAAAAAATAACCGCTCGATTTTTCAATAGGCTGATTATTAAGATGTTGATGCAACAACAATCCGATTTGAAAACAGATAAAAAATCCTGCGATGCTCCCCAAAAGTACGCCCCATAAGGCAAAAGGCGGAATGTCATAACGCTCGGGGCGAGATAAAAATAACGATAGTAACACAATGACAATCAATGAAATACAAAGCCCTATCAATATATACTGATTGAGCAAAATCGTGCGTTTGACCCCAAACCAAAACAGCGATAAGGGTATCCAAATGAGTATCAAAGCGATGCTAAAAATGAGTTTTATCATTGTTTTATGATGATTTTTACTTGTTTTTGGTCGTTATTTTCCCAAAATTCTTGATAAAACGAAAGCGTTTCTTGAATTTCGGATTGTAATTTCGGATTTTTCTCCAAAATTTGTGCGTTTGTAAAGCAAATTTCGATTTTTTCTTCCGAAAACCAACTCAAATCACGCATACAATCGTCCATTGCACTCCAATTATTACCAAAATAAGACGGAAATTCAAAAAAATCTGCCATTTCACGCAAAAAATGCCCCTCCAATTTGATTTTTCGTAAATCAAACGCCATTTTTAGACAATTATTTTCAAGGTGTTTTTTCATAGCCTAATCCTCTCTCCGAAAGAAAGGGAATTGTTGAGTGTTAATTATTTCGCAAAAAATAGGGGTTTTTTATTATAATGCTCTTTGGTAAACCCTTTATCCTTGATAATCAATTACTTAAAAAGCGGTGTTTTCGGTTTCAAAATAATTTTTGAGCTTGTCAAGATGCTGCCACAAATCTTGCGTTCCCCACTGACAAATATAAATGCCGTCGCTCTCCAACATCAAACTGACATTGGGCAAATCGCCTTGATTTTCAGTGTGTTTCAAATCCCAAAAATCATTGCCATTGACTTGATATTTTCGCTCAAAACAAGCGTTTGTTTCAATAAGCTCCACAATTTCAGTGATTTGCAGAGTTGTTAATTTGGTTTTTATCTTGTATTCAAAACCCATTTTTTTCTTCTTTACACCGCAATTTCACTGGGTAATAAAATACCTAATTTTTTGCAATTTTCGGCATAACTTTCCGCAGGATTTAACTTAAAAATAGTTAAAATTTCATTGCGGATTTGTTGCCATTTCGGGTTTCGCAAATCCTCTTTCCACAGCCAATGTTCGGGGTCAATTTCAATGCCTTGTAAGGCATTCAAAATGTGAAAATTATCATACGCAGGAGCAAATCCGATGGAGTTATTCACAAACTGATTTTCTTTTACGGCTTGTTTTAATTCGTTGGAAGCCAGTTTTTTAAATAGCTGCATATCCATTTCTAACTCAATCAAGCCCCATTGCAAACCTGTGAAAGCCTCGCCGAAATAAAACGACATCGGAAAGTCATACGCCTCATCAGGAATCGGTTCGTGGTCAAAAATCTCGTATTCGCCATAGAAAAAAGCATTGTCCATCATCACCGAAACGGGCATAACATCTTTGGTTTTCAGTAGGTTAATCGGTACTTTTTTGTCAGGCGATGCAAATACAAACAGCTCTACCAGTACAGGTTTTCCCATCAGCGAAAACAGACGGTGGTCGAGCGGTAATATGTTGGTTTTCCGAAGTTTATCGATGTTCATCAAAATCCGTCCGAAGCCAAATTCGGTGCGATTGAGTTTAAAACAAAAATAATCACCTTTCTTAAATTTCAAATTTTGGCGTTTTTGTTGCTTAAATTTTTCGATTTCTTCAAAATGATTTTCGGGTGAATTTCGGATAAATTCCTCGATTAAATCAGTTGGATTTTGCCCTTTGCGCACGGGTTTTTCCCACAATCTGCGGTAAAAGGAAATCTGCGAAGTGATGCTCCCTATCACCAGGTTACCGTATTCGTCCACCGAGAGATAAACGCCTATGGGGGAGCGTTTTTCAAAGGTTGAGGCGTTGAGTTTTTGCTCTTTTCCGCGTGTGGTTTTGGGCAAAAGTACCTCGCGATGCCGCGTTTGTTCGTTGTAGTGAGCCTCTTTGTACTCCGTTTTGGTGGAAATGATGTGGCGTTTGATGGTGTCGCCCTCAAAATACAAAATGCTCTCAGGGCGGTACTGGTCGCCCTTAAAAATGACTCTATCCCAGTGAGCTTCAATAGGTTCAAGCCCAAAATAACGGCGTTGCTCGTTGTTTAGTTCGTACATTGTTTTCCTGTTTATGTTTTGCAAAGGTAGGGGATTTTGACTACAAAATAATTTACAAGAAAGGGAAAACAGCACACTATCTGAAAATTTTCGAGTAGTGAATTTCAAAATAAGTTAGTTTTGTTTTTCAATCAAACCTGATTATCAAATATCACCTTTCATTTATTTGTTTTCGGTCATTTCCCTAAACAATGTTTCGAGATTTTTGTTTTTTTGTCTGAGATTGAGTATTTTAAGTTGATTTTCTTTAGCAAAATCGAATAGCACAGGTCTCATATCTTGATGATTTTCAAAAGTGAGTTCCCATGAAAAATCGAAAGTATTAACACAACGCTTCAGATGTGGAATGCGTTCGAGTATTTGTTGCTCCACTCTATAATCAAATTCTACTTCGATGAGTTGCTCTTGTTGATTGTTTAATTCGGAGAGTTTTTTGTCAATTACAATATTGCCTTTGTTGATAATGATTACCCTATCGCAAATAGCCTCAACCTCTTGCATAATGTGAGTAGATAGAAAAACAGTCTTGTTTTTACCTATATTTTTAATCAACTGACGGATTTCAACCAACTGATTGGGGTCTAATCCTGTTGTAGGCTCGTCAAGTATAAGTACTTGAGGGTCGTGCAGAAGAGCGTTAGCCAAACCTACTCGTTGTCTGTATCCTTTTGATAATTGACCTATTTTTTTATGAGCTTCAGGGGTAAGTCCTGTAATGTTGATAACCTCCTCAATCCTAGAGTAATCTACCTTGTATACAGATGCGTTAAATTCCAAATACTCACGAACATACAAATCCAAATACAACGGATTGTGTTCAGGCAAATAACCTATTGACAATTGTACTTCCAAAGGCTGTGTATGCACGTCATATTCATTGACCATTGCTTGTCCTTGGTCGGACTTGATGTAGGTTGTCAGGATTTTCATCAGTGTAGATTTACCAGCTCCGTTTGGGCCTAAAAAGCCTACAATTTCACCTTTGGCAACTGAAAAGGATACTTGGTCTAAAGCCTTTTGACTTCCATAATGTTTAGATATATTTTGTACTGAAATCGACATTTGCGAATATTTTTTGACAAATATAATGTATAATTTTCAGAATACCCTAAAACAATTCATTTAATCCAGTTGTTGATACTCAGAATTAAGACTTTTATATTCAGGGACTAATATTTTCATCTTCTGAACCATGGACATTTTGTCAAAATTATAAGCTGTAGTAATTAAATCATTAACCGCTTCCAAAAATAAAGGATACGATTCTGGAACCTCTTGTGCTATCATAATTTTCGGATTATGTGTTTTGAGACTTTGTTCGGAATGGTTAAGCAAATCTTCATAGAGTTTTTCTCCAGGTCTAAGTCCAATAATTTTAATAGGAATATCTTTTTCTGGGACAAACCCTGCCAAACGTATCATTTTGTATGCCAAATCAATAATTTTAACAGGATTTCCCATATCAAATATATAAATTTCTCCTCCATTTGCCATAGAGGCTGCTTCTAACACCAACTGACAAGCCTCTGGAATTGTCATAAAATAACGAATAATATCGGGGTGTGTAATAGTAACAGGACCTCCGTTTTCGATTTGTTTTGTGAACAATGGAACTACCGAGCCATTAGAACCTAATACATTGCCGAAACGAGTAGTGATATATTTGGTAATCATATTATTCTTCTGATTGTCAAAGGACAACGCCTGTACATACTTTTCAGCAATGCGTTTGGAAGCCCCCATAATACTACTCGGATTCACCGCCTTGTCGGTAGAAATCATTACAAATCGTTCTGCATTATAGACACTTGCCAAATCAGCAATATTCTTTGTTCCAAGCACATTAGCAAATATGGCTTGTTCTGGATTTCTTTCCATCAGAGGCACGTGTTTGTATGCTGCTGCGTGAAATACAATTTGGGGTTGAAAAGGTTTGAATATCAGCTCTTCAATCATTTTTCTATTTCTGACATCAGCAATTATAGGAAATATCTGAGTGGATTTGTATTTTTTTTCGAGTCCTAAACACAGATGATATAAGGCACTCTCGGCCATATCCATAATCACAATTTTGCTCGGATTGAGTTTTATAATCTGTTTTACCAATTCGCTACCGATTGAACCTGCCGCCCCAGTAACAAGTATTGTTTTGTTGCTCAGATTATCAGATATGTTCGTGTCATCTAGTGTAATGGATTGACGCTGTAGAAGGTCTTGAAAGCTAAATTCTTTAATCTTATTGGATATTTCTGCTTTATTTTCCCAGTCGGATATTAGTGGTACGTTGTAGATTTTGTAATTGTATTCGATACAACTATCCACTATTTTTAGTTTTTTTTCACTAGAAAGGGTTTTGTCAGCTATAATCAGTGCTTGAGCCTTATTAGCTCTTAGGTGTACGGCTACATTTTTTTTGTGCTGAATAATGGGCAAATCAAGAATGGTTTTAGATATATTGGCTTTGTTCTGATCTACAAAACCGATAATCCTAAATCTGGGAGGATATTCGCTCATTAATGCGTTGGCAACCGAAATAGCGTGTGTATCAGCTCCGTATATGAGTGCTGGTACGAGTGGTTTTTTGTAAGGATAAATGTAGAGGTCAAATACACGTTTGACCAAAATTCGATAAGCCAATAGGCCGGAAAATGAAAATACAAAATTAACACACAGTGCCGTTGTGAGATAAAGTTTGTCTTTTCCTAAAATTTTTTGATAAAAAAGATTTATTCCTATGGAAAATAACAACCATAAAAATTGGGCTAATAAAATTTTGATAACATCAAGATGAGAAGAATGCCTGATAATGCCCGAATACACCCTGAATGTTCTGAATAAAAAAGCGTTAAGAATAATATACAACAACAACGCCTCTGGAATGTAATGATTGACCGTATACCGAAGTCCGATACCATCTATTAACAAAAAGGTAATCAAAGCTGTAAATAATACAATAGTAATGTCTATCAGAAAGATAATCCATCGTGGCATATAATTTAGTTTTGAAAGATTTACTTTCAGAACCTTATAAGACAATACCTTATCTAATTGTTTTTTTACACGTTCAACTAACTTCATCTCAATAGCATCATAACACTTTTAGCAATACATTTTTAATTCGTTGTCTGTCCTGATTGGTCATATTTGATCCTGATGGCAAACATAATCCTCTTTCAAAAAGGTTATTTGCTATGTTAGTCCCAAAATATGGATATTGTTCAAAAACAGGTTGCAAGTGCAAAGGTTTCCACAAGGGTCTGCTTTCTATATTTTCTTGCTCCAAAGCAAGTCTGATAGCCTCTCTTGTCGAATACGAATCCGTCAGAATACAGCTCAACCAATAATTTGAATAATAATCTGAATGTGGTTCTTTTTGCAATTGTATTTTTGGGTATTTAGAAAATAGTTCTCTGTAAAACAGGTTGTTAGCTCTTCTTTTTTCGATATGACGCTCCAATACTTTCATCTGTCCTCTGCCTATTCCAGCCAACACATTACTCATTCTGTAGTTGTAGCCTATTTCCGAATGTTGGTAATGTACTGCCGAGTCTTTGGCTTGTGTAGCATAGAAAATGGTTTTTTGTTTGTTTGGAATATCTTTAACAACCAAAGCTCCTCCTCCCGAAGTGGTAATAATTTTATTTCCGTTAAATGACAATACTCCATACGCTCCAAAAGTACCACATTTTTGATTTCTAAAACTACTCCCCAAAGCTTCTGCAGCATCTTCAATTATCGGAATTTGATGTTTTTGGGCAATTTTGTTTATTTCTTCCACCTTGTAAGGCATTCCGTAAAGGTGTACAGCTATGATAGCTTTGGGTCTTTTGCCTTTGCTTATACTATAATCAATGGCTTGTTCTAAAGCCTTGGGGCAAATATTCCAAGTGTCCATCTCGCTATCCACAAAAATTGGTGTAGCTCCTTGATACAAAATCGGATTTGCCGAAGCACTAAAAGTCATCGACTGACAAATCACCACATCGTCTTTTTGAACCTGAAGCAACACTAAAGCCAAGTGCAAGGCTGCCGTTCCAGAATGCAACGCTACTGTTTGAATGTCTTGATTCAGATAATCCTGCAAGTCCGTCTCAAAGGAGTCGATATTTAACCCCACAGGTGCAATCCAATTGGTTTGAAAAGCCTGATTGATATAATAAAACTCATCGCCCCCCATATCTGGAGAAGAAAGCCATATTTTTGGAGGATTCATAAAGCACCTTATTTTAAAACAAAGATATTATTTTTCCCCCAATCCAACAAGAAAAAATCGAAACACTAACAAATTTTAAGCCAACAACATAACCAAAAAAATAGTATTTTTGTAAAAAAACAAATATACGATGATTTTAAACTTCAAAAATGGCATTCTCTTGGCGTGTCTGTTCCTTTTTCTGGGGTACAGAACCAATTACAAAAATTACCACAGCAAAAGTGACCAAGAAAAGGAAATTATCCTAAGAAACGCCGTGAAAAAAGGAAAAAATTTTACGCCTCAACGAATTTATTTTGCCAATAGAGACTATCTCGAATTTGACGGAAGCGGTAATTTTCCGAGCATCGGAATACAAATACAAGAAAAACGCGGACCAAGCACAAGCACCTATTTCGAGATTAAAAAACGCGGAAAAATCTATATCGATAATGACGGAAAGGAATACGAATCCGTAGAAAAAGCCTTGGAAATGCAGTTGAAAGACAAGATATATCGATTTTACGATAAGGAAAAAGCCGATTATATTTGGGAAAATTTTGTCAAAGACGGAGATTTGGAAAAATTTATCAAAACCTGTAAAGAGGAAATCATCGATTACGATTTTCTACACGCTCCGTTCAACGACCTTTACGGATAATGAAAATGTTAAATATTGTAAATGAGTGTTTTAAAAGTAAAAACAACGAGCCAACGCCCTGATTTCAGGGTGTTTAAATCCTATTTTTTGGTGATGATTTTCATCTGTGCGATACCTACGGCAACAGCTAAAAGGTGTATAACCGCTACTGGACACAGCTCTATATGGCATCACGCCAAACGCCTGAGCTTTGGTTCGATATCTGTGAGGAAAACAATCAAAATACTGATATACTGATTGTTATTTCAGATAGTGAGGCGGTGGTCAATCATATTGCTTACTTTTTGGCAAACGAAACGCAGGGCGAGATTTTCGATAAGCAAAACCAACCCATCAACGCCGATTCACTCAAAGACAAAATGGGCGATTCTGACTTGGAAAACAGACTTCAACTGGCAAAAAACAGCATTTGGCGGACTTCCTCAGAGCAAAATCCCTATCCGAATTTAAAAAACGACTAAACTTTAAAAATTTAACTTAAAAATACAATGAAAAACCGTGAATTTTTTCCAAAAGGGTGGCATCAGTTCTATTTTGTGATTACACCGACTGAATTTGAGCTGATTTTCAGTCAGATGAACGCCC
>JAUMYH010000061.1 GCA_030528745.1 Bacteroidota bacterium | reverse complement strand
TTAATTTATCTAATTTTTCTCTGCGAATTATCTCTTGTTCTGAAAGTTGCATATATAGAATATATAATACTAATTGTTTTTAAAATAAAGAAGCTGACTCTAAAATAGGCAGCTTCAATTAAATTATAGGTTTAGATTGATATCTCGTGCTATTTGAGCAAATTCTTCTTGCGAGAGACTTACTTTGTGTTGAAAGGTCATCTCGCTCATCTGATTAAGCGGTATCAGGTGTACGTGTACGTGCGGAACTTCAAGTCCAATTACAGCCATACCAACTCTTTTGCAAGGAATGGTTTTCTGAATAGCATTTGCTACCTGATGAGAAAAATTCATTAATTCCAAATAAAGCTCTTTGTCCATATCAAAAATACGGTTGATTTCTTGCTTGGGTACGCAAAGCGTGTGTCCTTTAGCGTTAGGATTTACGTCCAAAAAAGCTATAAATTTATCGTTTTCAGCCACAATATGGGCTGGAATTTCCTTGTTGATTATTTTTGTAAAAATAGAACTCATAACTGTTTGTTAGTCTCTGGTGATTTCGATAATTTCAAATTGTAATTTTCCGTTAGGTACTGTAATCTCGGCTATTTCACCCACCGATTTACCCAAAAGTCCTTTGCCTATAGGCGAGGTTACTGATATTTTACCATTTTTTAAATCCGCTTCGCTTTCGGCAACTAGAGTATAGGTAAGTTCAGCCTTATTAGAGATGTTTTTGATGCGAACCTTTGACAATACAAGTACTTTCGAGGTGTCAAGTTGCGACTCGTCAATCAGTCGGGCATTGGCAACAAGCTCTTCCATCTTAGAGATTTTTAATTCAAGAAGCCCTTGAGCTTCCTTAGCGGCATCATACTCAGCATTTTCAGACAAATCGCCTTTGTCTCTGGCTTCTGCTATAGCCTGTGAGGCTTTTGGTCTTTCTACAGATTTGAGATGCTCTAGTTCGTCTCTTAATTTTTTAAGTCCTTCGGCTGTGTAATAAGATACTTTTGACATAATATTTTTTATAAATAGAAAAATCCCAAAAAAAAATCTATTGGGATTCTTGTTGATTAGTAATATTTTTATACTTTAGTGTTTTGTGAGCTAAATGCTAATTAATTTAGATTGCAAATGTACAACAATATATTTCATAATGCAAAATTATTCAACTATGATGAAGAAAATTTTTATCCTAAAATTGTTAATAACATCAATGTTTATTGTAGGGTGTGATTCAGGAAAAATTGAAAATAAAAATCCGTACGTGCCGAGTTTTTCGTTTACAATTGATATTAATATGGAGTTGCCGATGTACAATTCGCTTTTATATCCGAGTAATGCCCAATTAATAACCTTTAATGGAGCTGGAGCTAATGGTATCATTGTGTTTAATACGGGGGGTGGGTACAGAGCTTATGAGGCAAATTGTCCTAATCAGTATATTTTGAATTGTTCTAGATTGGAAATTCAGGGTATTAGAGCCAAATGTCCGTGTGATGAACTCGAATACAGTTTGTTTACTGGGCTTCCTGTGGAACAGGGAGATTATCCCATGATTTCGTATAGGGTTGAACGAATCGGAAATATTTTGAGGGTTTTTAATTAAAAAAAATGTTAGAAACGGCTTTTGTTTGCTAAATATTTCATAATTAATTACATATTGATTTTTTTAAGAGTGTAGGGCGTTGTGTTGAAAAAAATGATTTTTATTGTGAAAAAAGGTAATAATTAGTATGTTTGCCGTTACTAATTGAATTGTTTTGTAAGATGAAACACATTTTTCAGAAAATGCTGCCTCATTTGGTGGTGTTTGGGCTTTTTGTAGCAATAGCTTTGGCGTTTTTTTATCCAGTGATGCAGGGAAAGGCTATTTTTCAAAGTGATATAGTGCAGTATACAGGAATGGCCAAAGAGCGAAATGATTTTCGCTTAAACGAAAACGAAGAATCGTATTGGACAAATGCTGCTTTCGGAGGAATGCCAACGTATCAGTTGGGGGCAAATTATGAATATGATTTTATAAAAAAAATAGACAAAACCATTCGTTTTTTACCTCGTCCAGCCGATTATCTATTTCTTTATTTTATAGGGTTTTACATATTATTACTTACCCTAAAAGTAGATATTCGGACAGCCTTTTTGGGGTCGGTAGCCTTTGGTTTTTCAACCTATTTGATAATTATTCTGGGGGTAGGGCATAATGCTAAAGCCCACGCTATAGGTTATTTTGGTCCTGTTTTGACTGGAATTATATTGGTTTTTAGAGGGAAATACCTTTGGGGCGGATTGTTAACTGCCTTGGCTTTGGCTCTTGAAATTAACGCAAATCACTTTCAAATGACCTACTATTTGATGTTGTTGGTGTTTATTTTGGGTGTAATTCAATTTTATAAAGCCTTTAAAAACAAAACTTTAAATCTGTTTTTTAAGGCAACGCTTGTGTTGTTGGCAGCTGTAATTTTGAGTCTTCTAACCAATGCAACCTCAATTTTGGCAACTCAAGAATACACCCAATGGAGTACGCGAGGAAAATCAGAGCTTACCATTGCTCCTGATGGAAGTAACAAGTTAAATAGCGGATTGTCAAAAGAATATATTACCGAATATAGTTATGGCTTGTCTGAGTCGTTTAATCTGATAGTACCAAGATTGTTTGGCGGTTCAAACCATGAAGCCTTAGGGAAGGATTCCAAAACCTATGAATTTTTGTTACAACAAGGCGTACCCTCATCTCGAGCTTTAGAATTTACAAATGGGTTGCCAACTTATTGGGGTAAGCAGCCGATAGTAGCTGCTCCAGCCTATATAGGGGCGGTGATATTCTTTTTGTTTGTGTTGTCCTTATTCTTGGTTAGAGGCTACAAAAAATGGTGGCTTTTGTGTGGTTCGATTATGGCATTGTTGCTTTCGTGGGGTAAAAATTTTGGAGTTTTGACCGATTTAATGATAGATTATTTTCCGTTATACGACAAATTTAGAGCCGTTTCTTCTATTCAAGTGGTATTAGAATTGTGTGTGCCTATTTTGGCAATGCTTGGGTTGTATCAGTTTTTTAAAAATTCTAAGGAAGAAAATAAAAAGCCATTCTTGTACACGGTTTGCATAACTTTTGGATTAATGATTGTACTCTTGTTAGGTATGGCACTTTTTGATTTTAAAGGAATAAACGATGCTATGTACGAGCAGTATTACGGAAGCGAAATAATGAAAATGATTCAGGAAGACCGCAAATCAATATATATGAATGATTTGATTCGTACAACAATATTGATGTTGTTTACTGTTTTGTTTTTGAATCTGTATCAAAATAAAAATGTATCCAAAGTGGTGGTACAGGGAGCTTTGTTGTTGTTGATTCTTTTTGATTTGGGCGGAGTAGCCAGACGTTATGTCGATGAGAAAGATTTTGTAGAGGCTCATCGAATGGCACAACCGTTTGAATCAACTCTGGCCGATGATGCTGTGTTGGAGGATAAGGGTATTTATCGTGTTTACGAGCAAGAAGTGGGTATAAATGGAGCTAGAACCTCATATTTTCATCATTCAATAGGAGGGTATCACGCTGCCAAACCCAAACGTATACAAGAGTTGTTTGAATATCAAATCGCAAATCGAAATATGGAGGTTCTTAATATGCTCAATGTTAAGTATCTATTGACTAGAGATTTGGTCGGACAACTTCAACCTATGAAAAATGACCAAGCCCTAGGTAATGCTTGGTTTGTCAATAAAATTAGCGAAAAAAGTACTGACGATGAAGTAATGCAAGGGCTTTCGAGCTTTGATCCGAGTACAGAGGCTATTATCCTTGTCAAAGATGCTCAAAACCTAACCTTTAAGCAACCTGTAGTAGATAGTACAGCTATGATAACCTTGAAGAGTTATAAACCAAATAGGTTGGTGTACGAATCAGATAATCAACGCGATGGTTTTGCGGTGTTTTCGGAAGTGCATTATCCTCATGGTTGGGTAGCCACTTTAGATGGGGCAGAAGTTCCTCACTATAGGGTAAACTATTTGTTGAGAGGAATGGAAGTTCCTGCTGGTAAACATACCATTGTATTTGAATTTAAACCTCAGGTTGTATATACGGGAGGCAAAATAATGTTGTTTGGAAATGCGGTGTTGATTCTATGGGTGTTAGGTGCAGGAGTGATGTATTATAGAAAACAAAAGAGTAATAATAATTGAATCTACTAATAAATAGAGGGTCTTATAATTTGCGAGATATTTAAAAAAGGAGTAATTTTGTAAGATTTTTAAAAATAGGTAAAAGTAATGAGTAACGTAAAATATATTTTTGTTACTGGAGGGGTTACTTCTTCGTTAGGGAAGGGGATTATAGCAGCTTCTTTGGCTAAGTTATTACAAGCTAGAGGATACAGAACAACCATTCAGAAATTTGATCCGTATATTAATGTTGATCCAGGAACGTTAAATCCTTATGAGCATGGGGAGTGTTTTGTAACCGACGATGGTGCAGAAACAGATTTAGATTTAGGTCATTACGAAAGATTTTTGAATGTTCCGACTTCTCAAGCCAATAACGTAACAACTGGGAGAGTATATCTTTCAGTAATTGAAAAAGAGCGTAGAGGAGATTTCTTAGGGAAGACAGTGCAAGTAATACCTCATATTACCAACGAGATTAAATCAAGAATGAAAATCTTGGGTGAGAGCGGTGATTATGACATCATAATAACAGAAATAGGCGGTACAGTTGGTGATATAGAATCGTTACCTTACATAGAATCAGTAAGACAATTGCTGTGGGAACTCGGAGAGGGTAACGCCATAACCATTCATCTGACTTTAGTGCCATATTTGGCTGCAGCCAAAGAACTCAAAACCAAGCCAACACAACATTCGGTGAAAATTCTGATGGAAAGCGGTATCAAGGCCGATATTTTGGTGTGTCGTACCGAACACGAATTGACCGATGACCTCAGACACAAATTAGCCCTATTCTGTAATGTTAAAAAAGAGGCGATTATTCAATCTATCGATGCCTCTACCATATATGATGTGCCAAATCTGATGCTAGAAGAAGGCTTGGACGTGGTGGCTTTAGACAGATTAAAATTATCAAAACAGAAAGAGCCAGACCTCAAGCAATGGAACGAATTTCTGGTTAAATACAAAAATCCGAAACACACCATCAATGTAGGTTTGGTTGGGAAATATGTAGAACTCCAAGATTCGTACAAATCTATTCTGGAAGCCTTTGTGCATTCTGGAGCTTATCAGCAAACCAAAGTGAATATCATTAGTATTCATTCCGAGTCCTTAAATAGAGATAATGTGGCTGAAAAATTAAAAGGCTTAGATGGGGTATTGGTAGCACCAGGATTTGGAGAAAGAGGAATTCAAGGTAAGATAGAAGCCATCAGATATGTCCGAGAAAATAAAATTCCTTTCCTAGGGATTTGTTTAGGAATGCAAATGGCGGTTATAGAACACGCTATCAATGTTTTGGGTATTAAAGATGCTAATTCTACCGAGATGAATCCTACCACGCCGAATCCAATAATTCACATTATGGAAGACCAGAAAAATGTAACTCAAAAAGGTGGTACAATGCGTTTGGGTGCTTGGGATTGTCAAATCAAAAAAGATACATTGGCATACAGTATCTACAATAAAGAGCTGATTTCTGAACGACATAGACATCGTTTTGAGCTTAATAATAAATACTTGGAGCAGTTGGAAGAGGTAGGATTAAAGGCTTCGGGAATTAATCCTAAAACCAAATTGGTAGAGATAGTAGAGTTGGAACAACACCCTTTCTTTGTTGGAGTGCAATATCATCCAGAGTATAAGAGTACGGTGTCCAATCCACATCCTGTATTTACCGCTTTTATAAAAGCTATTAATCAAAATAAAAATAAGTAAAATTATTAAGAAAAATAAATTATAAGAAGATGGACCAAAAAAAAATTGATCCGAAATCAATATTAGCTATAGTACTTATTTCAGGAATCCTCATGTGGATAGGTTATCAGAATCAACCAACACAAGAGGAAATTGAAGCAGCAAAGAAAAAGAAAGAAATCCAACATGTAGAAAATAAGGAGGATAACAAGCAGACAAACCTAACTACATTGGATTTGACCCAAAACGACTCGCTTCGAAAAGTACAATTACAAAATGCTTTGGGAAGTTTCGCTCAATCGGGCTTGTTGTCAGAGCAAACTATAGTACTTGAAAACGAGTTGCTTAAACTCGAAATATCGAACAAAGGAGGGTATATCACCAAAGCAGAGGTTAAGAATTTTGAACAATTTGAGAAAAATTCTAACCAAATCGTTTCTATAATAAAAGATAATAACGCCTCGTTTAATATACAGCTCAAAACTCAAGAAAACAGATTACTTGACACTAAAGATATGTTGTTTGAGCCAAGTATCACCGAACAAAATGGAAACAAGATACTTACACTCAAACTCAAATCAGATGACAATAAGTATTTAGAATACAGATACGTGCTTAAGCCTAACGAGTATATGTTGGATTTTTCAATCAAAACTCAAGGTTTGGAAAGTGTGTTAGATACTTCAAAACCTTTGGTACTTACTTGGGAATTAGAAACTTATCGAAATGAAAAGTCTGTTACTTATGAAAACCGTTATACCGAATTAATCTATGAGTATGACGGAGGCAAAGATGACTATCTCAATCAATCGTCATTTGCATCAACTACCGAAAAAGACGTAACTTATATAGCTTATAAACAACACTTCTTTACCTCAATATTATTAACTGACACACCTTTTAAAGAGGTGAAAATGTCTTCAAAAAATTTGGTAAAAAATGAAGAGGTTGATACGCTAAAAACCAAGGTTTTTAGTGCTGAAATACCGTTAGAATTTAAAGCAGGGGAAATCAATTATGCAATGAATTGGTATTATGGTCCTTCGGATTATAAGATTTTGAATAAATACGATAGAAATCTAGATGAAATTATTCCACTTGGTTGGGGAATTTTTGGCTGGATTAACAAATATTTGTTTATACCAGTATTTGGATTTATAATCAAATTCGTGTCGTCTTACGGATTGGCTATCATATTATTTACGATATTGGTGCGTATTGCTATTTCGCCTATTACGTACAAATCATATTTATCTCAAGCAAAACAAAAAGCCTTACGTCCTGATATTCAGGAAATAAATGAGAAGTATAAAAAAGACCCAATGAAAAAGCAACAAGAATTGATGTCTTTGTATTCTAAAGCAGGTGTAAATCCGATGGCGGGTTGTATTCCTGCGTTGTTGCAAATTCCGATTTTTTATGCCTTATTTCAATTTTTTCCATCGGCTATCGAATTAAGACAAAAAGGGTTTCTGTGGGCAGATGATTTGTCTTCATTTGATAGTATTGCCAAATTACCATTTTATATTCCATTTTACGGAAATCACATCAGTTTGTTCCCTATATTGGCGGGGATTGCCATCTTCTTTTATATGAAAATGACTACTGGCGATCAGCAACTTTCTCAACCACCACAAGAAGGAATGCCTGATATGGCAAAGATTATGAAAATAATGATTTATATATCACCGATTATGATGATTATTTTCTTTAACATGTACGCCTCAGGATTATCACTATATTATTTTATTTCAAACCTAATTACGATAGGAATTATGTTGGTGATAAAATATTATATTATTGATAATGAGAAAATTCATGCCAAAATTCAAGAAAATAAACTGAAACCTAAAACCGAAAGCAAGTTCCAAAAACGTTTGAGAGAAGCAATGGAACAAGCTCAAGAACAACAAAGGTTGAAGCAAAACAAAAAATAATTGATTTTAATATAAAAAACTACGATACAAATGGACGAACCTATTTTATATCTGAGAAATGTAGACATTTATCAAGAGAAAAACTTGATTTTGGAAGATGTAAACATAGAGGTAAATAGTGGAGAATTTATTTATCTGATAGGTAAAACTGGTTCTGGTAAGAGTAGTTTTATGAAAACCTTATATGCAGACTTACCGCTTGTTAAAGGCGAAGGAAGTATTGTAGGGTTTGATTTGTCCAAACTTAAGGAATCGAAGATTCCGCATCTAAGACGCAAGATAGGTATTGTTTTTCAGGACTTTAAATTATTACCCGATCGGACAGTGTACAAAAATCTAGAATTTGCTCTTAAAGCTACAGGCTGGAAAGATTCCAAAAAAATAAGACACAAAATAGAGGAGGTATTAGAGCAAGTACACATGAGCGAAAAGGCTCAGAAAATGCCTCATCAAATATCGGGTGGCGAACAACAACGCGTTGCCATTGCCAGAGCTTTGCTTAATGAACCTGAACTGATATTGGCAGATGAGCCTACAGGAAATTTGGATCCGCGTACCAGTGCCGAAGTGATGCATCTGCTCAAAACAATTAACGAAAACGGAAAAACGATAATTATGGCAACGCACGATTACGCCCTAATTATGAAATTTCCAGCCAAAACCATCAAATGCGATGAAGGAATGGTGTTTGAGGTGGTACAACGTAACACGATTTAGGACTTTAATGGTTTGGTAATGCTGTCAATACTTATTCCTACGTATAATTATGATGTCTTTGATTTGGTTCAAAGTGTTGGTAATCAGTGTATTGATTTGGGAGTTCCCTTTGAAGTATTGGTTTTAGATGATGGTTCGGATAATGTTTTTGAAAATCCTAAAATCAATACATTAGAATATTGTAGTTTTCAGAGATTAGACCAAAATATAGGTCGTAGTGCCATAAGAAATCTATTGTCAAGAAAAGCAAAATACGATTGGTTGCTATTTTTAGATGCTGATACATTTCCGAAAGATAAGTTGCTGATAAAAAGGTATATAGAGGAAATAACCAAAGACGATTCGCCCAAGATTATTTATGGAGGAATTTCTTATCAAGAAGAAAAACCAGAAAAATATAAATTATTGCGTTGGGTTTATGGCAATAAGCGAGAGGCTTTGGAGGTAAATATGAGGAATGAGGATAAATATTTGACTTTTCTGACGCTAAATTTCGTGATTCACAAACAGATTATTTTATCAAATCCGTTTAATGAAAAAATACCCAATTTGCGTAATGAAGATTTGCTCTTTTCCTATGATTTACAAAAAAATAAAGCTCCAATTGTTCATATCAACAACAAAGTGTATCATTTAGGGATAGAAACCTCGGAGGTGTTTATGCAAAAAACCAAAGAATTATCGGTGAGCTATCTGTTTCTTTGGAATAATAATTTGTTACCTTACGATTATACACTTTATGGACGCGTATTCTCAGGCATAAAAAAAGCCAAGTTAATTACATTGGTAGGATTCGGATTTAGACTAGTCGAAAAATTATTATTACGAAATTTATTGGGGTCAAATCCTTCGATGTTTGTGTATGATATTTATAGGTTAGGGCATATATGCAGTATTTATGACAGAAAGTAATCATGTACATAATAGTCCTTTCTTTTCCATAATAATACCAGTTTATAATAAGGAAAAATTCATAGCTCAGACTTTACAATCTGTAAAAAATCAAATATTTGATGATTACGAAGTAATAATAATTGATGACGAATCTACCGATGGTAGTCTGGAGGTTATAAATACCTTTCTGTCGGATAAGATACAGTGTTATTCGGTTCAAAATCAAGGGGTTTCCAACGCTAGGAATTTTGGGATACAAAAATCAAAAGCCAATTATATAGCATTGTTAGATGCCGATGATTGTTGGTCAGCAGACTATCTACAAACTATATTTGAAACAATAGGTACATTTCCAGACGAAAAAGTATTTGCTACAGCTTTGCGTTTTGAAGTTTTAGACAAAGAAGTATCTTCGGTATATTCATTTAGGTATGATACCGAGCCTCAGATAGTGAATTATTTTAAAGGAAGTCTCAAACAGTCTGTACTTACCTCGTCATCGGCTGTGTTTCATAGAACTGTTTTTGAAAATACAGGAGGGTTTAATTCTAAATATCAGGTAGGAGAGGATACCGATATGTGGGTGCGTATTGGAATGTATTATCCAATAGTATTTATACCCAAAGAGCTGGTTTTGTATAAGTTTGATGTACACGGATTGTCCAATAATCGAAAAAAATATAGTCAAAAGGCTGATTTTGAAGAGTATATATCTTACGAAAAGGCAGATAAAGATTTGAAAAAATTTTTGGATTACAATCGTTTTTCGTTGGCACTTGAGTCAAAAATGGACGGAAATCAAAAAATGTTCAAAAGATATTATCGTCAGATTGATATTCAAAATTTACCCTTTAAAAAACGTGTATTATTAGCTCTACCCTCTTTTATTTTAAAGAAGTTGGTTTATCTTAAACTGAAATTAGCTATTTGGGGTTTAGGAGATTCTGTTTTTAAATGATTTAAAATCAGTGAGACCTTTGCAAGGCAAATTCCCCTAAAATTACTTATTAAACATTTGAATATTAGCTGATTATTTTGTATATTCGTCCTGTGAAACGCACAAAAAAC
>JAUMYH010000005.1 GCA_030528745.1 Bacteroidota bacterium | reverse complement strand
AAAAACAAATCGAAAATAGATTGTTCAAGTTGCGACTTTGACGGTAGCCAAACACTAGCAAAAAAAGGCGGCGAAGAAGTCGGTTATCAAGGTCGTAAAAAAGCAAAAACAACTAATAGTTTGTTCTTGTCCGACAGACAGGGATTGATGTTGGCGATGTCTCAACCTGTTTCGGGCGAACATCACGATTTATACAATATAGAGGTTCATTTTGAGGAAGTTACATCTGTTTTAAAAAGGGCTGGAATCCGCACAGAGGGTTTATTTGTGAATTTTGATGCAGGTTTTTACAGCGAAAATCTTCGAAAAATAACCGCTTCGGAGGGCATTGTCGCTAATATTTGTGAAAACAAACGAAACAAAAAATCAGACTCCGAAACGGAAAATTATTTCGATAAAAAACGCTACAAAGAGCGTTACACTATTGAAAGAAGCAACGCTTGGATGGACAGTTTTCGTTCGGTTTTAAATCGTTTTGACACTACCGTAAGTAGTTGGTTAGGTTTTAATTACCTCGCTTTTATCGTCTTAGGACTCAGAAAATTCAAACAAAATGAAAAGTCGAGATAAGTTCAAAATCATTTTCTGCTCTTCCTCAATTTCAGAACGCCATTCACAAAAACAGTAGCCACGATTATAAATGCTCCTATATAAAAATTGTAGTGCATTTTTTCTGTTTCTGGAAATAACATCACCGCTAATATAATTCCGTAAATAGGCTCTAAATTTATAGTCAGCATTACTGTATAGGGGCTAATATGCTTCATTACATCTATCGATTTGACAAAGGTGTAGGCGGTACATATCGACCCCAAAACAAATATCCAAAGCCAATCTTGCTTGGAGAGTTGGAATAATTCGGCTTGTAGCTTCCCAGTAAACATCATATAGCCAGTAATTAACGTAAAACCTCCTAATAGTTGATACAACGTAATAACCGAAGACGAAGCCTTTCCTGCCAACCTACCATTGATAACGGAAAATAAAGCCGACAAAAACGCCGCTATAAGCGTAAGTACTATTCCGTACAGAAAATCGCCATTAACCTCGTATATCAAATAGATTCCTGCAATAACAAAAAGCCCAAAAAGCAATTCATACACTATAATTCTTCTTCTGTAAAATATGGGTTCTAATACGGCTGCAAAAAAAGCTCCTGTGGATAGCGTTACCAACGTTACAGACACATTAGCTACCTCAATAGCCTCAAAAAAAGCCACCCAATGCAAGGCAATGATACAGCCTGTCAAAAGCAAATAGACTATTTGTTGTTGAGCTATCTTTATCGAAATTTTTCTGTACCAAATATAACATCCCACCAATACCCAAGCAATTCCCATTCGATACCACGTTTTTTCGGCAGACCCCACCGTGATAAGCTCTCCCAAAACACCTGTAAACCCCCATATAAATACTAAAAAATGTAGGTTTATGTAACTTTTTGTACTAACGTTTGGCATTGTTTAGAAGGTATAAAGCTAATATTCCAAAAATGATATTAGGCAACCATACAGCCACCAATGGTGCTATGTCTGATTTTTCTGCTAATGTCCCAAAAATTTTATCAAAAAACACATACGAAAAGGCTATAAAAACCCCAAAGGCAAGACTGATTCCCATTCCGCCCCTGCGTTTCATAGACGATACCGATACGGCTATAATTGTCAGTATAAATGCCGATATAGGAACGCTATATCGCTTGTATTTGACCACCAAGTAGGTATTAATATTCTCCGAACCTCTTTGTATTTCGCGTTCTATAAACTTATTCAACTCGCCGATAGTAAGGGTTTCGGCCATATAGATTACAGGGGTCAAATCTTCTAACTCAAAATCAAAAATAGTATCTTTTTTTTCCTGATGTTTTATTACATCATCTAACTCACCTATACGCCTATCGACCACATTCCGAAGCGTATAGATTTTTTGCTCTGGATTATACCTGATGCTCGATGCTCTTAGTTTTTGGGTCAATTGATTGTTGCGGTCAAATGTTTCTAACAAAAAATCAAACCCCGTGCGGCTCATCACATTCAGATTTGCCAAATACACATACTGAGTATCATTGAGTTGCTTATGAATATAGGCGTCTTTGTGCGTTTCGCTATTGCGATACAAATACTTGTACTTAAATTCATTATAATTTTTACTTGCTGTTGGCACTAAGTAAAAACTCATAAATATCGCTACAATTGATACTATGGTGGCTCCTATCAAATATGGGCGTAGGAATCTAGCAAATGAAATCCCCGAACTCAAAATGGCTATAATTTCTGTTTTACTTGCCAAAATCGAAGTAAACCAAATTATGGATATAAAAAGAAATATCGGAAATAATATATTTGCAAAATATATGGTAAAATTCACGTAAAAATACACCACCTCAATCAATGGAGGCTTGTTTATGAGTATTTTATTGATTTTCTCGGTAATATCTATGATGATACCTATTGGCACAAAAAGCAACATCATCATCGAAAATGTTACCAAATACCTTTTCAAAATATACCAATCTAATATCTTCATTATATCTTACCTCAAATACAGACACCTATCTGTTTGTTACAGATTTTTGCAAATGTAGAAATTTTATCCCAAACCCCACTAAACTCACACAAATTATTCGTTACCTTTGACCAATTTATCTACCCTAAATGCCTTTATCAAAAGAACATTTTTAGTAAACAGACCAAAAAATCAACAAAAAAAGACTGCTTAGAATAGGGTTCCAAGCAGCCTTTGGTGTTAATCAATTTTTATCAATATACAACTTATAAATACTATTTATCTAAACCAATGAAGTTTCCTTGATGGTTAAATCTGAGTTCTACACCATTGAGCAAATCCACAGCAAAACCATAATTCTGTTTACTAATCCCCTCAATCTGAGTATTTGGATAATTTACACTTACATATTCTACGATATTTGGAAGTATAAACCCTGTCGGAATAGCCTGTCCATTACCATCTACCTCCGTCCAATCGCCTTGTTTGTTAAAATCAACACGCACTCCGTTAGCTAAAGTTACCTCCTGATAATCATCTACAGAGTTTACATCTTGTTCTACTTTAGTAATTCCAATCCCTGGAAAATATGTCTCTAAAAAAGAACTCGAAGAATTAGTAAGTTCTGTAGGAGACACCGCAACGTCATCATCTCCACACGACACTGTAATTACTCCTGTTGTCATTACAAAAGCAATCATCAAAAACACTCTTTTCATATCTATAATTTTAATATTTAGTCTTCAATTCTTAAAAAATTTCCCTTTGCATCAAACTCCAACTCCAATCCGTTAGAAATTTTAACCTCTTGCTTACCGCTTTTACTTTTGTCTATTTTTAAAATTTCGGTATTTGGAAATTTTGAATTTACATAATTCAATATGTTTTTATTTATAAAACCATTAGGCATCTTCCCTGAAAGTACCTCTACCTCTTTCCAATTTCCTTTCTGATCAAACTCAATCTCTACATTATCAGACAATTTTACTTTATACTCGTCTGACGAAAAGGTATTTTTCTCCAACAGAATATATTCTATTTGTTTGTCAGAAAAATATTTGTCTATAAACCCTATCGACTCTTTTGGCAAATTATTCTTTTCGATAGTTACCAATTCTGATGTATTTTGCCCCATAGCTGTTGCACCCAAAAACAAACACATCGCTACCATAAATCCTTTTGCAATTCTTTTCATAATTCTGATTTTTATAATTTGTACGGCAAAGGTATTACCCCATTCTGGAAAGATTTGGGAATACAACCCAAAATTTGAATTATTTTTTATTTGGGTCAAAAAAAAACTGCTGACGCAAATATCAGCAGTTTGATGTGTTCAAAAAAAATGTTCTCTTATATTCTTTTGGATTATATTGAGCTAAACAATTGATTCATCTTCTCTTTTTCTTCCTCCGCCAGTACGTTGTCTACCAAAATTCTGCCACTGTGTTCATCGGTCATTATTTTCTTACGCGATGCAATCTCCATTTGTGTTTGTGGCGGAATTGCAAAATACGACCCTGACGAAGCCCCACGCTCTATAGACACTACGGCTAATCCGTTTTTCATATTAGCACGAATGCGTTTGTAGGCATTCAAAAGTCTTTCCTCTATATTTGCTGCAAACTCTGCTGATTTGTCCAAAAGAAATTGTTCCTCGCGTTGTGTCTCGGACATGATTTCCTCTAATTCAGATTTTTTATGATTCAAATGCTCAGTACGCTGACTCAATTTTTCATTGGTCTGAATAATCAAATCTTTTTTGTGAGTGATATTTGCTTGGAACTCGCGAATATGCTTTTCTGCCAATTTGATTTCGAGTTCCTGAAATTCGATTTCTTTTGTAAGCGAATTAAATTCTCTATTATTACGCACTTCTTTTTGTTGTTCTGCGTACTTCTTAATCAGTGATTTATGCTCTTCGATAGCGTTTTTCTTAGCCTTAATTTGATTTTCGGCATTTTCTACCTCGGCGTTTAACTTTTCGATACGAGTAGTAAGTCCTGCCACCTCAGCATCTAAATCTTCCACCTCCAAAGGAAGTTCTCCTCGTAGGTTACGAATCTCATCAATACGAGAGTCTATAAGTTGTAAATCGTACAGAGCTCTTAATTTTTCTTCAACAGTTAGTTCTTTTGTAGTCATAAATTATAAATACTTAACAGGGTTTGTGTTGTGTTTAGATAAACTGATTGCAAAATTAGGAATTTTTTTTGTAAGATAATCAATAATATATTTTTTTGTATATCGTTCACTTTCATAATGTCCAATATCCGCCAAAATTATTTTACCCTCAGTTCTAAAAAAATCGTGATATTTAAGGTCGGCAGTAAGTAATACATCGGCCTTCTGTGCCAAGGCAACCTCTATGGCAAATGCCCCAGAACCACCAAGCACCGCCACTTTGCGTATGGGTTTGTCGAGCAACATCGAATGTCTAATAACCGACACTTTCATTTGTTGTTTTACAAAATTCAAAAATTCAA
This sequence comes from Bacteroidota bacterium, assembly GCA_030528745.1. GTDB lineage: Bacteria > Bacteroidota > Bacteroidia > Flavobacteriales > Flavobacteriaceae > Flavobacterium. The sequence goes on along the minus strand of JAUMYH010000005.1, from coordinate 57,109 downwards.
GTGCTGTTGTCGGACGCTCCAATTCGCCTATCATGCCAAGCCCTATCTGTTGATGTTTATTAAGAGTTGGCGTTATCTGATAAGCCACCTCTTCGTAAATATGAGCCTCGAACAAAGCCGTGAGTATCTTATTCTGAAGATATTTTTCAAAAACAACCTCAATTTTGGATTCAGGCGTAAAAGTTAGTTCGTTTTTGTTTCCGATTGTGGGGTTGCTGTTGTCATTTCCTCTGTACGACCCCTCGCCTAAAGAACTAAAACTACAATTATCGTAATTGCCTATAGCCCCAGCACCTGCCCTAAAAAGGGCTTCTCTCACCTTTTGAGCATTTTGTTCAGGAACATACGTTGTTAATTTGTATATAAAATCTTCTTTAGGTATCAAAACCTTTGGATTCTGAATATTTAAAACATCACAAATAATTTTGTTTACGCCGTTTTTGTGATTATCCAGTGCGGTATGTACAGCATAAATGGCAATATCGTGTTTGATGGCTTTCAATATGGCTCTTTCGACATAATCTTTGCCTGTTATTTTTTTGATTCCTCTGAATAATATTGGATGAAAACACACTATCAGATTCGCTTTTTCGGCGATAGCCTCCTCTACCACCTCTTCTATAGCATCATGACAAACCAATATACCATTAATGGTTTGGTTGCGATTTCCCACCAAAAGTCCTACATTGTCAAAATCCTCGGCGTACGCCAAAGGTGCCATCTGCTCAAGTACATCAATTATATTTTGTAACTGCATCTTTTAGTTCTTTACAAATTTATACACCTTATCTTTACCTTGATATAGTACCTTAATCAGATACATTCCTTTTGTTAATGTTGAAGTATCAACTCGCTGTTGCTGTCCTGTTGTTGTTTGGATTACGAGTTGCCCTAAAGCATTGTAAATTTCAATCTTAACTTCCGAATCGGATTGTTCCACATTATCAATATGTATAAAATCTGTAAACGGATTGGGATAGATAGTCAATTTTAACGCCTCAAATACATCTGATTTAAGCGAGTTCAGATAAGTAATAGCTGCTTGCATATCGGGTAATGGCCCTATATTACCTGCCACAGCAGTACCTTGAGGGCGACCTGTAGACTTCAATATATCACGCATTTGTTCTGGCGAAAGATACTCATTAAACAAACTGTAATAATACGATTGTAAAACAATTACGCACGAAGCCACAATAGGAGTAGCCGAGCTAGTTCCGCTAAACATCGTATAGCGTTGGTTAAAATCGCCTCCGATAGCAGTATAATCTCCATACCCTGCCGAAAGCACATCTTGTCCCCAACCTTGCAAATCGACTCTACTACCATAAGTAGACCCCCAATAACTTGTACTTATACGATTGTGCGAGGTGTCAGATGTTCCTGCTCCTACTATAATAGCTCCACTATCGCCCCTATCCATATAGGACTGATACGCGGCAGCATCAAGATTCTGATTCCCATTACCAGCCGCCGCCACTACAATAATTCCCATATCAGTAGCCGCTCGAGTCAAATTCCATATAGATAAGGAGTACTCGGCAGGAACATAATTATCATCATTGCTTCCTGCTGTAGGAACACCTTGAATTTGCATTTCATAAATAATCACATCTCCAAGAGCCGAATTATTAATGGCTTGAGATACCGCCATATATCTGTTATAATCGTATTGAGTAGTATATTCAGGATATAAAATCAACTCGGCAGCTCCGTGAGCCATTCCCTTTACGCCATAATCACTAGGGTCGCCATACACAATGCCAAACACGGCCGTACCATGCTCTTGCCACTCCACGTCCAAATTAGAATTTATCGTAAGGTGTGGTGCTAGGTACACATTAGGTCTGTGAGCAAATTCTTCATGATTTTTGTTAAATCCATATTCGATATTTCTGACGCGAATCCCCTCACCACTTAATCCCAATCCCCAAGCATATTCCATATTAACCCCAGGATCAGCTCCTACATAAGTTTGCCCTGACAAATAATTTGGTGTAACAGGCGGAATATCAAATGGTGGCTGAACAGGCTTCAGCGAAGACTGCTCTACATAACGCACCGAAGGATTTTTGCTCAACGCCTCTAATAATTTTTCTTTTGGATAAGTTGAATTATTTGGAATAATCAATTCAAAAGTATTCCGAAGATTGTCAATCGAAGAAGCATTGCCCGAAACCTTCAAAGCCTGACTGGTCATTCTTTCCAAATCGGCTTCCGTAAAGCAATACAGCGGACGTATCTCAAAAGGATACAACTGCTGAATCTGAGGAATGCCCTCTATTTTTTGTAAAAACGTCTTGTAGTCATTGTTTTCTACTTTTATACCAGAATCAAAAGCCACTACAACCTGCTGGGTATCGTGAACCTGAGCCAACATAGAACAACTCCAAAATAGAAATAAAAGTTTTTTCATCTCAATTTACAATTATGTGGCACAAAGATAATAATATCAGATTAAAAAAGGGTGCTGTCGTAGCCTTTTTTATCCTACAAATATATCACCTAACAACTGCCTTTGCGTAATCCTGCTCAAGCACCACTTCCCCACAAATCGTACAAAATCAACTTACTCACATCGGCAACCTCTATCCAAAAATCATTTTTATTTAAGTAATTTATTTTAAAAATATTTTAATCAAAAAATCACACATTTTAAAAACAAAACACGTCTGGCTAATTATCTTATCAATTTTTCTTAGTTTTTTATACCTTTGCACATTTAACACCCAACACAAGTGAAAGATACTATCAAATATACTGCTGCACTAACCCATCCTATATTCAAAATCATTGTTGAAGCTGCCAGTGAATTAGGGGTTGAGTGCTATGTAATAGGTGGTTATGTAAGAGATTTTCTTCTGCAAAGGACTTCAAAAAAAGATATTGACATTGTAGCAATAGGAAGCGGTATAGCCTTGGCTTGTAAAGTTTCGGAACTATTGCCCAACAAACCCGAAGTAAAAATTTTTAAAAATTACGGAACTGCCATGCTCCGCTACAAAGATATTGACATTGAGTTTGTAGGAGCTAGAAAAGAATCATATAATTTTGATAGTCGAAAACCATTAGTCGAAAACGGCACTCTTCAAGACGACCAAAATCGTAGAGACTTCACTATCAACGCTATGGCTCTGTCGTTAAACAAAGATAATTTTGGCTCGTTACTTGACCCTTTTGGAGGGCTGGAACACCTTCAACAAGGCATTATTCAGACCCCTCTAGACCCTGACACCACCTATTCTGACGACCCGCTCAGAATGATGAGGGCTGTCCGATTTGCATCGCAACTCAATTTTAAGATTGAAGAAAAATCATTAACCTCTATCAACCACAACAAACATCGTATCGAAATCATTTCTGGCGAACGCATTGTAGAGGAACTCAACAAGATACTACTCAGCCCAAAACCATCTGTAGGCTTTTTGTTGTTGTATCAGTCTGGACTGCTCAACCTCATTTTACCAGAACTGACCGCTTTAGATTTGGTCGAAGAAATAGAAGGTCAAACGCACAAAAACAATTTTTATCACACCCTCGAGGTTGTGGACAACATTGCACAGACCACCGACAACCTATGGCTTCGTTGGGCAGCCCTATTGCACGATATAGGCAAAGCTCCAACCAAAAAATTTCACCCAAAACAAGGCTGGACATTCCACGGACACGAATTTTTGGGTAGCAAAATGGTCAAACGCATCTTTGCTCGACTACACATGCCCCTTAATCAGAAGATGAAGTACGTGTCAAAATTAGTGATGATGAGTTCAAGACCTATAGCCATAACAGATGCCGCTGTAACAGATGCCGCTGTCAGACGGTTGGTGTTCGATGCTGGTAACGACATTGAAGATTTGATGTTGCTTTGCAAAGCAGATATTACCACCAAAAACCCAAACAGATACAAAAAATACCACAAGAATTTTGAACTCGTACAACAAAAAATAATAGAGGTAGAAGAAAAAGACCGAGTTCGCAACTTCCAACCTCCTATTACAGGCGAACAAATCATGACTTTATTCGGACTACAGCCCTCTCCTCAAATCGGCATATTGAAAGAAGCTGTCAAAGAAGCCATACTTGAGGGCGAGATAGCCAACGATTATCAACAAGCCTTAGATTTTGTTCTTCACAAAGCCAAGAAAATAGGATTAGAACCCATAGTAAAACAATAACAAATATTTTAAAATCATGAGAATACTAAAAATTGCCCTCTTAGCACTTTGTTTTTCATCGTTTGCACAGCAAGGCGGTATGTGGATTCCGTCAATGCTCAAAGGCGACCGAGAAACAGAAATGAAAAACCTCGGAATGAAAATCTCGGCGGAAGACATCTATAATCACAATTCCTCTAGTATCAAAGATGCTATAGTGCATTTTGACGGTGGGTGTACCTCAGAGCTTATTTCTGACCAAGGACTACTACTTACCAATCATCACTGCGGATATGGAGAGATACAATATCATTCGACCATCGAGAAGAATTACCTCCAAGATGGCTTCTGGGCGATGACTAAAGCCGAAGAATTGCCCAATCCGAACCTTACGGCCACGCTGATAATCAAGATAGACGATGTTACGACACAGGTGTTAAAAGATACTCAACACGCTTCAACCGAAATCGAAAAACAGCAAAAAATCCAAAAAAACATTGCTGAACTCGAAAATACCTATCCTAAAGAAAAACATCAAAACATCAGTCTCAAATCTTTCTACGAAGGTAATCAATACATACTATTTGTACGCGAAACCTTCAAAGATGTACGTTTGGTAGGTACGCCACCCTCGTCAATTGGCAAATACGGCTCTGATACCGACAACTGGGTATGGCCTCGTCATACAGGCGATTTTATGCTCTTCAGAATCTATGCCGACAAGGACAACAAACCTGCGGCATACGCCAAAGACAACGTACCGTACAAACCCAAACACTTTTTGCCAATATCGTTAAGCGGTATAGAACAAGGCGATTTTACTATGGTATTCGGATTCCCTGGCAGAACCACCGAGTATTTGCCGTCACAAGCCATTGATCAACTTGTCCGAAATATAAATCCTGCTAAAATCGAAATCCGAGACAGAGCCCTCAAAACAATGGATCAGTACATGCGTAAAGACCCTAATATCAAAATTCAGTACGCTTCAAAATACGCCACAATAGCCAATGGTTGGAAAAAATGGATTGGCGAAAAACAAGGACTTGAAAAAACCAATGTTCTGAAAATAAAACAAGATTTTGAAACCGAATTTGCCAAACGCGTAAACAAACAGAACAAACAAGCCGAATACGGCAATATACTCGGCAACTTCCAGAAGTATTACAGCGAATTTGAAAAACCATCACTGGCATATAATATTTTTGTGGAAACATTTCTACGAAATGTAGAATTATTCAACGTTTCGTACAGACTCTACCAATTAGAACAAGTATATCAAACGAAAGGTGAACAGGCTTTTGAAGATAGAAAACAAAATCTATTGACATCACTTCAAGATTTCTACAAAGACTTTAACAAAGAGGTAGACCAAAAGGTGTTTGAGCAAGTGTTTGACTATTACCTCAAAAACACACCTCCTTCGAGCCTACCTGCAGCGTTTAAAAACATCGACATCAACAAGTTATCTTCGGAAATGTATGGCAGTTCAAAAATTACGACCTACGCTGGACTTACCGAATTACTTAACAATGGTAAACCAGCAGATGTGATTAAACACTTTCACCAAGACATCGCTTTCGCAACTGTAAATCAAGCAGCTACAACCTTTTTTAAGGAGGTTAATGCAGAATACGAACGCATCAACACCCTCATTGCAGCATCACAACGCACCTATATGAAGGCTATATTGGAGCTATTTCCTGAAGAACGAATCTTCCCTGATGCCAACGGAACTATGCGTATAACTTACGGAAAAGTAAACGGTTACGCTCCGCGAGATGCCGTAAACTACGAACCTGTAACCTATTTGGGAGGCGTTATCGAAAAATACATTCCTGGTGATTACGAGTTTGATTTACCTCAAAAACTTATCGACTTATACCACACCAAAGATTTTGGAATATATGGCGTAAACGGCAAAATGCCTGTAAATTTTATAGCTACCAATCACACCACTGGCGGAAATTCGGGCAGCCCTGCTCTTGACGCTTACGGAAATCTTATCGGACTTAATTTTGACAGAGTATGGGAAGGTACAATGAGCGATGTGTATTACGACCCTGCCATTTCAAGAAATATTATGGTCGATGCCAGATACATACTCTTTATTATTGATAAATACGCAGGTGCAAAACATCTGATTGATGAGATGAAACTCGTATATCCTAAAATGAAAAATAAAGAATTGCCTACGAAAAAAAGCAAAAAAACAAAGAAAAATACTCGTAAAAAATAAATTTGGCACACTATTAGAAATACAATTAAGTACAAAGGGAAACAAATTTTAAAAAAAATAGAATAAAAAAATATTTTTAATTAAATTTTTTGTACCTTTGCCCAATAAATCTAACCTTTAAAATAAATTAGTAAGAAAATGAAAAAAGTAGTTTTAAGTTTGGCAGCAGTAGTTATGTTAGCAGTAGTATCTTGTAAAGATGCAAATTCAGAAGCAAAAGAAAATCTTCAAGATGCAGTAGAGAACACTCAAGAAGCAGCTAAAAATGTTGTAGAAGAAGCAAAAGAAAATCTTCAAGATGCTGCAGAGAACACTCAAGAGGCAGTTAATGACGCTACACAAAAAGTTGAAGAGAAAGCTAACGAGACTGTTGAAGCTGTAAAAGAGGCTGTAAAGTAATTTACACACTTTAAAGTTTGACAATGCAAAAGGGAGAACCGAAATTCTCCCTTTTTTTGTACCCTTAACCCAACTTTTTGCTTTTCTTAAACTTCTACAACCCTCCAAACGATTTCACAAACCAAACTTCCTTATTTTCAAAAATCAAGACAAGCTATCTTTCTCCAATTTGTGAATAATCTGAAGCAAAAAGGCTATTTTTTCATCTTTCTCTTTAATCAATAGCTTGTACAACTCTTCTATTTTCTGGATTTTTTCTTGATTATCTTGATAATAAGTTTCTATCTTGCCTATGGCGTTGGCATTTTCATTAAAATTCTGATTCAACACATCGCCTGTTTTGATTTCAAATACTTCGGTGAGCGACAACTCCAACACATTACTTATAAGCAACAGCCGCTCTACCGATAGGGTAGTCTCGTTGCGTTCGAGCTTGTTGTAAGCCGACACGCTTATATCAAGCAGATGTGCCATATATTCGTGAGAAAAACCTTTACTACGACGAGCTTCCTTTATCTTTTGAAGTATTTTTTCTACCTGAGGCGTGTAATCTTTATCCATAAAACGAAATATTTATACCGCAAAAGTATAAAAAACATCCGAAAAACAATAATTTAATTTAAAAACCTCTTAATAATTTTGCCTCACTAAATATTAACTAAATTTTTAATCAAAATGAAGAAAGTAGCATTATTTTTAGGACTATTGTTAGGACTCAGCCTACAGGCTCAAGACGAACCAAAAGTTAAAAAACATTCTTTTTCAGCAGAATTGGGAGCTAATGTAGGAGGAAATTTAGGAATTACATACGAAAGAAGAGGAGAAAATATTGATTCGGAAGGTTTTTTCTTACCAGACAGAACTCAATCACTTATTGTAAAGTTGTATTTTATGAGTGATAGTAGAACTTTCAGCACCACCCATGCTATTGAGAATGGAAAAGGGTATGGATTCGAATACGGCACAAAAATATTTTTTAATAAAACAGACACAAAAGGTTTCTATTTTACGAGTTCCTATACAGTTGGAAGTATCGAATATGAAAAAAATAATCAGTACGGAAGATATACCTATTTTTCATTTTTCACACCCGATGTAGGATACAAATTGGTTATAGCCAAAACCGTATCTGTTGATTTACACGTAGGAACCTCGTGGCTTATAGAAGTTAGAGGTAGAGGAATTGTAGACAACAAAGATTTTGACAACTGGGTACCCCGACTTGGCTTGTCTGTAGGTTATCGATTTTAAAACCATATCAACCATAATAATTTAAGTGAAGCGTTTTGATGTTTCAATTTACTCCGTCCGAAAACCAAAAGTTTTCGGACGTTTTTGTTTATAAATCATTGATTTATATCCCATTTTTTTAAAACCTATTCATTAAAATCTCAAAATTGTGTTTTTTTTGCTTGAGCAAATACAATAATACCCTCTTCTATCGTATATTTGTACTGCAATACAAAATCAAGGCTACTTTGTTATGAACTTCAGAAAATACAAAAAATAGCATCTATCTTTTTCCTGTTGGTTATCGCACTTCTTGCAAAAGAATTTGTATATCAAGGATTTATAAAAGTACGAGAGAAAGATGATTTTGTGTACTATGGCTTTTCGGGTATCGATGAATGGTTTAAAAAAGACGGAAAAGTAAAAGTGTATTGGAAAAAATACCTCAAGCACGAACTTATGGGTACAGACGGAGAGTATCTGCTGTATCAAAACAATAAGAAAAGGTGCATTGCAGTAGATACACGCAATCGGATTACAGACAATTGGCACGATTCGATTTCAAAACTCAGCATAACATCAACCTTTGGCAAAAAATTTGAAATACAAGGGTTTAACAGCAATAACACTCTACCTTCTCGATACACAACAACTGAAAAAATATTCTCCATATCAGATATTGAAGGAGATTTTGACAAATTTGTTCAAATCTTACAACGCAATAATGTAATCGACCACGCACTAAACTGGGCGTTCGGAAAAGGACATTTGGTTTTGTTAGGCGATTTTATGGGCAGAGGCAATGATGTTACGGCAACCTTGTGGCTGTGTTATAAATTGGAGACTGAGGCTCAACAAGTTGGAGGACAAGTACATTTCATATTGGGCAATCACGAGTAGATGAATTTGCAAGGTAATATCAAATATGTACAGCCAAAATACAAGGCTCTGGCTGAAGAATTAAACATTCCTTACAAAGAATTATACGGCACAAATTCTGAACTCGGCAGGTGGTTGCGAAGCAAAAACAGCATTGAAATTATCAATGACATTCTTTTTTGCCACGGAGGCATCAGTGCGAACTTCATCAAACATAACGAATCCGTAGAAACCACCAATGCCAACATATTAAAAGCCATTGCGTATTTTGATGTTTCTAAAGAGGTCAATCACAACGATTCTCTTTACAAATATCTGAATTTGGAGAGTCCTTTGTGGTACAGGGGTTATTGAAGACTGGAGCAACTACAAAAAAGCGACGCAATCGGAGGTTGATGCCGTTTGTGATTATTACAAAGTTCAGAAAATAATTGTTGGTCATACCACAACTGACCAAATCAAGACGCATTATAACGGAAAAATAATCGGTATAAATATAAAAAGGTATTTTGACAACAGCTAAAACAAACCATCGGCACTCTTAATAATAATACGCTTTGGGCTGTAGATGAATTGGGCAGAAAATTTTTGACAGAGTAAAACAACAAAAAATCGCCCCTAACAACTTTTTTAAGAATCAAACACAACTATACCCCCAAAAAAAACAGGGTATATTCCGTTACAAACTGATTTTTTCTTATATTTGCCCCATTATTTTAATCATAAAAGCAAAAAATGTCTACATTCAGATTTCAAGCTATCAAAGAAGCTACTACACGTATTCCATTACAAATAGAAGAAATAGGAATTAAATCCGAAATTTTTGGAACTAACGTATTTAACGAACAGGCAATGCGTCAGTATCTGACCCCTGAGGCCTACAAGGCTCTGCAAGACACCATTCAGCACGGCAAAAAGTTAGACCGAAACATGGCCGATCATATAGCCGTAGGAATGAAGCATTGGGCCATGAACAAAGGTGCTACACACTACACGCATTGGTTTCAGCCCCTTACGGGAACCACAGCCGAAAAACACGATGCTTTTTTTGAAACATCGCACGACGGATCTGCCCCTGTAGAAAAACTATCTGGAGGAACACTCGTACAGCAAGAATCAGATGCTTCGAGCTTTCCGAACGGAGGCATTCGCAACACTTTCGAAGCTCGAGGATATACCGCTTGGGATCCATCATCACCAGCATTCATCTACAACAAAACCCTATGTATACCTACGGTATTTATCTCCTATACTGGCGAGGCTTTGGACTACAAAACGCCTCTTTTAAGAGCATTGAACGCCATAGATATAGCCGCTACCGAAGTGTGTAATTATTTTGATAAAAACGTCAAAAAGGTAACCCCTACTTTGGGTTGGGAGCAAGAATATTTTTTGGTAGATTTATCTTTAGCCCAGTCCAGACCTGATATATTACTCACAGGACGCACACTATTAGGACACACCTCTGCCAAAGGACAACAACTTGAGGATCATTATTTTGGCTCAATACCATCGCGTGTTTTGAGTTATATGCGTGATTTGGAAAACGAATGTATTCTGCTCGGTATACCTGTCAAAACCAGACACAACGAGGTAGCTCCGAATCAATACGAATTAGCTCCTATATTTGAGGAAACCAACTTGGCAATAGACCACAATTCATTACTGATGGACGTAATGCAAAAAGTAGCCGAGCGACACCATTTTAAGGTATTATTCCACGAAAAGCCTTTCAAAGGAGTGAATGGCTCTGGAAAACACAACAATTGGTCTTTGGCAACAAACACAGGAGTAAATCTGCTCAGCCCTGGAAAAACACCTATGAGTAATTTGCAGTTTTTGACCTTTTTTGTAAACACCATTAAGGCGGTACACACATACGAAGAACTACTCAGGGCTTCAATTGCTTCGGCTAGTAACGACTATCGCTTGGGGGCTAACGAAGCTCCTCCTGCCATAGTATCCGTATTTATCGGTTCGCAATTAACCAAAGTGTTGGAAGAATTGGAAGGCGTATCGAACGGAAAACTTTCTCCTGAAGAAAAAACCGACCTCAAGCTCAACGTTGTAGGCAAATTGCCCGATGTATTTTTGGACAATACCGACCGCAACAGAACCTCGCCTTTTGCCTTTACAGGTAACAAATTTGAGTTTAGAGCCGTTGGGTCAAGTGCCAATTGTGCCAACTCGATGACTGTACTCAATACCATTGTAGCAAAGCAACTTAAGGATTTCAAAAAAGAAGTAGACATATTAATTGAACAAAAAGGTTTGAAAAAAGACGAAGCCATATTCAACGTGCTTCGAGAATATATCAAAACCTTTAAAAACATACTCTTTGAAGGCGATGGCTATAGTGCCGAATGGGAAGAAGAGGCAAAAAAACGTGGCTTGAGCAACAACAAAACCACCCCTGAGGCACTGAAAGCTCGAATATCTGAAAAAGCATTACAACTATTTGCTGAAATGGGCGTAATGAACGAGGTGGAAGTAAAAGCTCGTTATGAAATCGAACTTGAAGATTATGTCAAAAAAGTTCAAATCGAAGGACGTGTACTCGGCGACATTGCTCGTAATCACATCATTCCTACTGCCATTCGATACCAAAATTTGGTTGTAAAAAACGTAAACGGTCTTAAAAATATATTTGGAGACGAATACGAAAAACTCGGCAAAGAACAAATCGCAATTATCAAAGAAATTTCAAAACACTTAGAAATAATCAATGCCAAAGTAGTACAGATGACCCAAGAACGCAAAAAAGCCAACAACTTGGACGATGTAGAAAAACAAGCTAAGGCGTATTGCGAAAATGTAAAGCCTTATTTTGACGAAATTCGTTATCACTGCGACAAATTGGAATTGGTCGTAGACAACGAAACTTGGACTTTAGCCAAATATCGAGAATTGTTGTTTACTAGATAATTTTTTATAAACTAACACAATAAAAATGTTTTATTTATGAAAAAGAAAATCTTTGCAATTGCCGTTGCCTCAATTACGCTTTGGGCTTGTAATAATGACGACAACAACAAGTCTTACAACCCTTTACTGGGCAAATGGAGCATCGAAAATGTATTTGTGAATGGTCATGAAATGGATTTGGATTCTTGCGAAAAAACCAGCTATATCAGCTTTACTGACGCTACCATCATCACTTACGATTATGAACTTAACATTCAGAATAAGTGTGTTTTAAAAGACCAGTACACACAAACATATACTTCCTCTGGTAATACCATAACTACCGAGGATTATATTCACAATATACATGATATTAACTTGCTACCTTTGACGGAAAATACAACTCATTATACTATCGAAGGAAACAAACTCATTATCACGCAAGAGAATCACATCAATACGACAACCAGTATATTTGTACGAAAATTATCTTGATTTTTAACTTTACAAGACCAGATTATTCGATTTTGAATAATCTGGTTTTTTAATTCAACACCTTATCGAACGCCAATCTTTCGCTTCCCCTAAAATACACCTTACCACAATATCGATACCCCAACTTTTTCAAAATACAAAGCATCGATGCATTGTCAAAGTTGGTATCAATACGGATATAACTGTAATTTTGCTCTATACACAAATCCTCTACCTTTTGTAAAATCCACCTACCCAAACCTCTGCCCTTAGAATCCTTGCCCACAGCCACACGATGCACCACAGCATATTTTTGATTTGACTGCCACGATTCTTTTGCTAATAGCTCATAAGCAGGTTCTACTCCAAAAATCAAAACAAAATAAGCCTTAATCTTCCCCTCGCATTCCACCACATAGGCTTGTTCTTGTTCTATATCGTTTGTAATAACTTCTTGGTTAGGATAGCCATCTTGCCATTGGTTACTACCCTCTTTTTTACGCGATGCAATAGCAAAAGATATGATTTCCAAAACAGCCTCCAAATCAGTAATCTGGGCTTTGTGAACCGTAGTTGCAGACTCAAACATCTCTTCATTTTTTATGGGTTGAAAACTTTACAAAGATAGATTTTTAGATATAAATAAAATATAGTATATTCGCACAAAATAATTCTTAAAAAACACAAAAATAGATTATGACAAATTCATCTCAATTCGGAATTTCTCAAGCTCTAGAACAATTGGGGCTTAAGGAAATTAATTTAGGAACATCTACAGGATTAGAGAACTTCGCTAATGGTAAAATCCTTGAGTCGTACTCGCCAGTAGACGGAACACTTATAGGCAAGGTGCAAAGTTCAACCAAAGACGACTATCAGAAAGCTATGGACAAGGCTACGGAGGCCTTCAAATACTGGAGGCAAGTACCTGCACCTAAAAGAGGCGAAATTGTTCGTCAGATGGGTGATGAATTACGCAAACATAAAGAAGCTCTCGGAAAATTGGTATCTTACGAGATGGGGAAATCTTTGCAAGAAGGTTTGGGTGAGGTTCAAGAAATGATTGACATCTGTGATTTTGCCGTAGGACTTTCGCGTCAGCTTTACGGACTTACAATGCACTCTGAAAGACCATTGCACCGTATGTACGAACAATGGCATCCACTAGGAGTGGTAGGTATCATCTCGGCATTCAACTTCCCTGTGGCTGTATGGAGTTGGAACTCTATGATAGCGTGGGTGTGTGGTGATGTATGTATCTGGAAACCAAGTAGCAAAACGCCTTTGTGTGCTGTAGCTTGTCAAAACATTATTCGCAAAGTATTAAAAGACAACAACATACCTGAGGGAGTAAGCTGTTTGGTAGTAGGGAACGAATCTGGAGATTTGATTAACAACGATCCTCGCATTCCGCTGGTTTCGTTCACAGGTTCAACACGCATCGGAAGACACGTATCACAAACCGTAGCTGCCCGATTTGGAAAAACAATCCTAGAACTTGGTGGTAATAATGCTATCATCGTTTCTGAAAATGCAGATATTAATATGGTATTGGTTGGAGCGGTGTTTGGTGCTGTGGGTACTGCAGGACAACGTTGTACATCGACTCGTCGATTAATAATCCACGAAAGCCTTTACGACAAAACTATCAGTGTACTGAAAAATGCTTATGCTCAACTCAAAATCGGCAACCCTCTAGATGGGGCCAATCACGTAGGTCCACTTATCGACAAAGGTGCTGTTCAAGATTATCTTAACGCTATCGAAAAAGCCAAACAAGAAGGCGGAAAAATAATCGTAGAAGGTGGCGTACTGGAAGGAGCTGGATACGAAAGCGGTTGTTATGTAAAACCTTGTATCATCGAGGCTCAAAACCATTTCGAGATTGTACAACACGAAACATTTGCCCCTGTATTGTACGTGATGAAGTACGCAACTATCGAAGAGGCTATCGAATTACAAAATGGAGTACCTCAAGGATTGTCATCATCAATATTTACAACCAATATGAGAGAAATGGAGCTATTCCTATCACACGCTGGGTCTGATTGTGGTATTGCAAACGTAAATATCGGTACTTCAGGAGCTGAAATTGGAGGAGCTTTCGGAGGTGAAAAAGAAACTGGAGGCGGAAGAGAGTCTGGTTCTGATGCTTGGAAGGCTTATATGCGTAGACAAACCAACACCATCAACTACAGTACTCAACTACCTTTAGCACAAGGAATTAAATTCGATTTATAATTATCAACACATACTCCTAGCAAATGTTTTGCTGGGAGTATTTTTATCAAAAAATTAAGGCTATGTACAATTCAAGGATAAAAGGATTAGGACGTTATGTTCCAGAGAAAGTTGTTACCAATGACGATTTGGCAAAAATCATTGATACTAGCGATGCTTGGATACAAGAACGCACAGGAATAAAAGAAAGAAGATATGTAGCAGACGAATTCGAAACTACAACTTCTATGGGAGTAAAAGCTGCCCAAATAGCCATTGAACGCTCTGGTATAGCAAAAGAAGAGATTGATTTTATCATATTCGCTACTCTAAGCCCTGATTATTATTTTCCTGGTTCTGGGGTTCTCTTGCAACGAGAATTAGGTCTCAACACCATCGGAGCGTTGGATATTCGCAATCAGTGTTCAGGGTTCATCTACGCCCTTTCTATAGCCGATCAATTTATCAAAACAGGAATGTATAAAAACATCCTCATTGTAGGCTCTGAAGTACATTCTAGAGGATTGGATTTTACCACTCGTGGTCGTGCCGTAACCGTAATATTTGGCGATGGAGCTGGGGCTGCGGTAATATCACGCGAGGAAAATCCCAACAAAGGAATACTTTCCACTCATCTGCATTCAGAAGGACAACACGCCGAAGAATTAGCTTTAATAGCCCCAGGAATGGGCAGACGTTGGGTTACAGATATTATCAAAGACAACAACCCTGAGGACGAAAGTTACCTTCCGTATATGAATGGTCAGTTTGTTTTCAAAAATGCCGTTACTCGAATGATGGAGGTGGTCGAAGAAGGGCTTTCGCACAATCAATTAACCTCAAAAGATATTGATATGTTTATTGCCCATCAGGCAAATTTACGCATATCACAATACATACAACAAAAACTAGAACTTCCTGATAGCAAAACCTTTAACAATATCCAAAAATACGGAAACACTACAGCAGCTTCTATTCCTATTGCCCTTACTGAGGCTTGGGAACAAGGCAAAATAAAAGAATATGATTTGGTGGTATTGGCCGCCTTCGGTAGTGGTTTTACTTGGGGGAGTGCAATAATACGTTGGTAATAACGACAATCTAAATAACTATGAGTATTATATCGCCATTTTCTAGTAAAGACTTATTGCCTCAAGAAGAAAAATTAGAATTGCTATTTCGGAGGAGCGACTTACAAATAGGTATTCCTAAAGAAATCACTTTTCAAGAAAAACGAATCTGTCTTACCCCTGAGGCTGTAGGAACGTTAGTGAGTAACGGACATCAGGTACTCATCGAAGCTGGTGCTGGTCTGGAGGCTAACTATACCGACAAAGAATACGCAGAGGCAGGAGCAGAAATCACACACGACACCAACAAAGTGTTTGCTACGCCAATATTGCTCAAGGTAGAACCTCCTACCATTGACGAAATCAAGAAAATGAACGATAACGCCCTTCTGATTTCGGCTATCCAACTCAAAACCAGACAAAAAGAATATATCGAAGCCTTACAAAAAAAGAAGATAACTGCTATAGCCTTCGAATATATCAAGGAATCTGACGGAACTTACCCCGTGGCTAAAGCATTAAGTCAGATAGCAGGTAAGGCATCTGTACTAATAGCCGCCGAGATTATAGGCAATCATTCCGAAGGCAAAGGGTTACTTTTAGGAAACATCACAGGAGTACCTCCTACAGAAGTAGTGATATTAGGAGCTGGTAATGTAGGGCAACATGCTGCCAAAACCGCCATAGGATTGGGTGCAAACGTAAAGGTCTTTGACAATTCTCTGCAAAAGCTCAACAAACTACAAAACGCATTGCCTTCAAGCATTTTCACCTCAACCATTCAACACAAATTACTCATCAAATCGTTAATGAGAGCCGATGTTGTCATTGGAGCTGTGAAAGGTGTCAATCGAAGCCCTGTGATTGTTACCGAAACTATGGTCGAAAACATGAAGCAGGGAGCTGTAATTGTCGATGTCAGCATTGACACTGGTGGCTGTTTTGAAACCTCTGAGGTTACAACCCACGCCAATCCGACCTTCGTAAAACACGGTGTAACGCATTATTGTGTACCGAATATATCGGCTCGTTATTCCAAAACAGCTTCCCTGCTGATAAGCAACATTCTTGTTCCCTATCTGCTAGAAGTAGGCGAATACGGCGGTGTAGAAAACGCCATCAGATGTAACTTAGGACTCAAAAAAGGCATCTACCTCTATCACGGAGTGTTGTGTAATCGTAAGGTAGGAGATTGGTTTGGCTTAAACTCAAACGATGTAAACCTATTGGTATTCTAACTCCTGTTGAAAATCTTCCTGAAGTTGGAATACCTCTTCTTTAAAATGCTCCAAACTCTTGCGTAAAAGTTCCTGTTCTCCTTCTTCAGGCACTCTTTGACGCTTGTCAAGTATGGCTTTCATTCTTTTGGCTATGCCGTCAATTTCCACTGTAATTTCTGCCCTTATAAACAAAACTTTATCCATTGGTATCTCATCTAACCGAAGATATGTTTTGAGCATCTGCAATTTGGTGTCAAGCACCACAAAACGACTCTGAATTTCAACTGTATTAAACACCTCTGGTATAGTAGATTGCATATCTTCGGATTGTTTGACCAAAGTATTAATCTTTAACCTAAAAGCATCTAAATTAAATTGCGGTTTTTGTAGTAATTCTGTATAAAAAATATTCCATTCGGCCCATGAATGCACTATCTGATAGGTATCCTCTGTAAAATCAACAGGCTTAAAATCCCAATTTGACGACAATTGTTCGAACAGCTGTTTGTCTTTTTGACTACGCTCCAAAAGTTCCTTTTTCTTCATAGCCTCCGTATCGGTACAAGCTGCCAAAACCAACGTTATTACTAACAAAAATACACCTCGCATAATCATTTCTGACAAATATACTAAAATCTGCTGTATTGAACAACCTACACTATCTTTTTTCCAAAAGCACTACATTTTCGACATGATGCGTCTGAGGGAACATATCTACTGGTTTTACACGAGTTACCCTATACATACTGTCCAAAAGAGATAAATCTCGAGCCTGTGTTGCCGAATTACAACTTACATAAACCACCTTTTGAGGAGCTATTTTTAAAATTTGTTTTACTACATCTTGGTGCATTCCATCACGAGGCGGATCGGTAATAATTACATCAGGTTTACCATGGGTTTGAATAAAATCATCATTAAATATTTTTTTCATATCTCCCACAAAAAAAGAGCAATTCTGAATATCATTGTGTTTGGCGTTAATTTTTGCATCTGATATAGCCTCTGGCACAGCCTCGACCCCTACCACCTTTTTGGCTTTTTTGGCAACATATTGAGCTATAGTTCCTGTACCCGTATACAAATCGTACACGACCTCCTCACCTGTAAGTCCCGCAAAATCACGAGTTATTTGATACAATGTTACGGCTTGTTTGGAGTTGGTCTGATAGAACGATTTGGCATTTATTCTGAATTGCAAATCTTCTAGTTGTTCCAAAATATAATCCCTACCCTTGAACAATATCACATCTTGATCGTAAATGGTATCGTTTGGTTTTGAGTTAATTACATATTGCAACGATGTTATTTGACTAAATGTATCGGCTATGTGATTGAGCAATAACTGTATTTTTTCTTTATCGTCTTGATAGAATTGTATCACCACCATTACCTCACCCAAAGTTGTGGTGCGAATCATCAGCGTACGCAACAAACCTGTATGATTTCTCGCGTTAAAAAAGGTATAACCATTCTTCTCGGCAAAAGCCTTGATTTCATTACGGATTTGGTTCGATGGGTCTGGCTGAAGATAACATTTCTCTATATCCAGTATCTTGTCCCAAACCTTCGGAATGTGAAATCCAAGGGCATTTCCTCTGTCAATATCCTGATTTTCTTTAATTTCCTTGTCAGTTATCCATCTCGAGTCCGAGAATGAGAACTCCATTTTATTACGATAAAAATATTGTTCCTCCGAACCTACAATGGATTCCATTTTGGGTAAGTCTATTTTACCAATGCGTTTGAGGTTGTTAAAAACCTCTTGTTCTTTATAAAAAAGTTGCTGTTGATAAAGCATATTTTGCCATTTACACCCTCCACAATCTCCAAAATGCTGACAAAGAGGCTCTGTTCTGAAATCAGAATATTTATGAAACTGAACAGCCTTGCCTTCGTAGTACGACTTTCGCTTTCTAAAAGTCTGCACATCAACCACATCACCTGGCACTACATGTGGTATCAGCACCACCTGCCCTTGGTCAGTTTTACCCACACATACCCCCTTTGCTCCTGCATCTAAAACCTCTATATTATAGAGAACTTTGTTTTCTTTTTTCTTCTTTGGCATAATACTACAAAATACAAAGATACATCTAGCCTTGCTAATAATCAAAATAAATAACGTCCGTTTTCGAATCTTAGATTATTGTTTTTTTGTCAAACACTTCTCTTAGCTGATATTTTTTATTATTTTTGTGTTTGGTAAATCTAATCTATCAATTTGATGAGTACTCCTAAGAAGAAAAAATCTTTAAAAACACATCTATTAAACAAAAATAGATTGGTATTGTTGAATGAAACCACCTTTGAAGAGCGTTTTTCATTGCGGTTGAATCTGATGAATGTTTTCCTACTCATCACAGGGATTTCGATTGTAATGTTTACACTCACCATATATGTTATTGCCTTTACTCCGCTTCGAGAGTATATACCTGGATATTCATCACCCAAGCTCAACCACGATGTTATGGATTTGACCATTAAATCCGATTCGTTAGAAAACATGTTGGTATACAATCAGGCATATATGGAGGCTATTCGCAAAGTACTCAATGGCGAAATTCAGCCCGAAAAAGTAAGCAAAGATTCTATCATAACATCTGAATCTAAAAAAATTACAGAAGCTCGTTTTGCACCCTCAAAGGCTGACTCTATGCTAAGAGCCGAGGTGGCTGCTGAAGATGGCTCTAACAAATTTGAACAAGCCAAACAACAAAGTCTTTCGTTTTTTGTTCCTGCCAAAGGACGCATCAGAGAACATTTCGACCGAAATATCAAAAACTACGGCATTGACATTTCGCTCAACGCCAATACTCAAATCAAATCCATCGCCAACGGTTCGGTTGTATTTGTTGGTTGGACTCCAAACAATGGTGTTACCATAATCATTACGCATTCCGATGGTATTACGTCTGTGTACAAAAAATGTAAGGAATCGAACAAAACCATTGGCGATATGGTTAAGGCTGGGGAAGTTATTGCTACCTCTGGAGCTACGGATGCCGAATCACACCTGTTATTTGAACTTTGGAAAAATGGACACCCCATAGATCCTGTTAATTTTATTTCCTTTGAATAATGTCAGTCAAGGCTTTTTTTTCTAAAATTCTGGCCAAAATAGTGGTGAAACAAACCGCCAAATGGGCTAACAAACCTGTTGAAAGTCAGCAGAAAATCTTACAATTGCTCTTACACAAAGCCAAATATACACAATTTGGAATTGAACATCATTTTGAAAATATACAATCGCACGAGGACTTCGTAAAACACGTACCCATACGTGATTACGAAGGGTTTGTCCCTTATATCAATCAGATTATCGAAGGCAAGAAAGATATTCTCTGGCAAGGAACTCCGCTATATTTGGCCAAAACCTCTGGCACAACATCTGGGGCTAAATTCATTCCTCTGTCCAAAGAATCAATGCCCTACCACATTAAGGCTACTCGAGATGCGATTCTGCATTATATCAACGAAACAAAAAATACCGACTTTATTGACGGCAAAATGATTTTTTTGCAAGGAAGTCCGAAATTAGAAGAAAAAAACGGACTGAAATACGGACGGTTGTCAGGTATAGCCGCCCACTATGTACCCTCGTATCTACAGCAAAATAGACTACCATCTTACAAGACCAATTGTATTGAAGATTGGGAAACCAAAGTTGATACCATCATACAGGAAACTATCCATCAGAAAATGTCTCTCATATCTGGTATTCCTTCGTGGGTACAGATGTATTTCGAGAAGATTCAACAACATACAGGCAAAACCATATCGGAGGTATTTCCTCATTTCAGTCTTTTTATATTTGGCGGACTTAATTTTGAACCATACCGAAATCGATTCCGACAACTCATCGGTAAAGACATCGATAGTATTGAACTCTTTCCTGCTTCCGAAGGCTTTTTTGCATATCAAAACAGTCAAAAATCCAAAGATATGCTCCTGCTACTAAACGCAGGTATTTTTTACGAATTTGTAAAGGCTGATGAGTTTTTTAACACCAACCCCAAACGCTATACTATAGCCGATGTGGAACTTGGAGTTAATTACGCCATGATTATCTCGACCAATGCAGGATTATGGGCTTATAACATTGGTGATACTGTACAATTTACAAATCTTGCTCCGTACAAAATCATCGTAACTGGACGTATCAAACACTATATTTCCGCCTTTGGCGAACATGTAATAGCCAAAGAGGTCGAAACGGCTCTCAAAAACGCCCTCGAAAAATTCCCTGAAGTTGTGGTTAATGAGTTTACCGTTGCTCCACAAGTAACGCCAAGCGAAGGCTTACCTCACCACCAATGGTATATTGAGTTTGCCTCTGAACCCAACAATATTCACGACTTTGCGGCGTACATTGACGAACAAATGTGCTTACAAAACATTTATTATAAAGATCTTATCGAAGGGAAAATCCTTCAACAACTCATCATAAGCAAAGTCCCTGTCGAAGGATTCCAACAATACATGAAATCCATTGGGAAGCTCGGCGGTCAAAACAAAATACCTCGACTATCAAACGACAGAAAAATTGCCGATTGGCTTGATAATAACACAAAAAAAGAGGCTATATAGCCTCTTTTTTTATTATTTGTTTTGGTTAAATAACGCTTCTACCTTTCCCCAATTAATCACGTTAAAAAACGCTTCGATATAATCAGGTCGTCTGTTCTGATAGTTCAAATAATAAGCATGTTCCCACACATCTAAACCTAAAATAGGAGTACCTCCACAACCTATTGTAGGCATCAACGGATTGTCTTGGTTAGCTGTAGCACAAACCTCTAACTTTCCGCCTTTGTGTACACAAAGCCACGCCCACCCTGAACCAAATTGGGTAGCAGCCGCCTTTGAAAATTGACTTTTAAATTCTTCAAAACTTCCAAAAGCATCTTCTATTGCCTTTTTAAGTTCTCCGCTTGGCTGTTTTGCAGTGTTTGGAGCAAGAATTGTCCAGAACAAATTGTGATTGTAATACCCTCCTCCATTGTTGCGTACAGCCTTATTGGTCAAATCTAAATTTTTCAGAATATCTTCAATAGATTTATTTTCCAAATCTGTACCTGCAATAGTGGTATTAAGGTTTGTTGTATAAGCATTATGATGCTTTCCGTGATGAATTTCCATCGTTTTAGCATCAATATACGGCTCTAGTGCATCTAGTGCATACGGTAATTTTGGTAACTCAAATGCCATCTTTTATGTGTTTTTTTAAATTTTATCAAAAATAAAAAATTTATCTGAATAATACAAAAAGTGTCCAACTTTTTAGTCAAACACTTTACAATTTACTTTTTCAATACTTCTATCGATTGTTTGATATACTTTTCGTTTTCTTCCGAAGGATTTAACGTCAGTGCCTTTTCAAAGTTCTGAATAGCCTTAGCCTTATCAGTAAGGGCATATCTCGATCCTAAATACATATAACCTGACAGCATCTCTCTTTTGGTTCGTTCCTTATTCATCTCGGCATCTCCTTTGTCCGACACTACTTTAAGATACCCTTCGTAGGCTTCCACAGCCTTAAGTAACGATTCTGGCGTATCAATCAGTCTGTTTATTTTGGCTCTGTTAGAGTACGCATCTTGCGTAGTAGGAGCTGCTGTGATAACTTCCATATAAGCCTTATCTGCATCAGCCAATAATGAGTACGCCTCCTTATCCTCTTTCAAGTTGTCTATCGATGAGGTGTAAAACAAGATGGCATTACCCAAGTACAAATTATCTAAAGCGTAAGTCTTTGATTTAGGATCTTTTACTGCCAACGCAAATATAGATGTAGCAGTTTTGTAATCTTTATTTTTATAAAAAACCTGCCCTATTTCACTAAATTCCGATGAAAGTGCTGGGTCTACTTCTACTGATTTTTGGAAATTTGCAATTGCTTTATTAAACAAGGCTTGGTCTGTTATTTTGTCTTCACTTTGAGCCAAAGCCAGTTCAGATTTACCCAAAAACAGGTAATCTCTTCCTATAATTTTATTTCCTTTTTGTAAATACGTATTTAACGCCTCTGCGGCCTGAGCGTATTTATCATTTTGATACGAAGCATACCCTAAATATCTGTAAATACGAGGATTGATATTCTTCTCTGTTTGCATCTTTTGAGCCTCTTTCTCTAAAGTCTCATAATCTTTGGTCAGAATCAAAAAGTCTGCATATCGCATACGAGAGTCTAAAGACGTGTCGGTCAGGTTCATATATTTTTTGTAATACTCCAAAGCCTTTTGGTTGTATTCTTTATATTTTTTAGATTCTTCAGTTCCCCAATAGTGATAAGTTTCTGCCAACTCACGATATACAGGTCCATAGTTTGGGTTGGATTTTACGATTTCTTCAAAAGCGGCTACAGCCTCTGCAAAGGCTTTTGCATTTTTGGTAATCACTGCCATTTGCATTTTAGCTCTGGTGAGTCCTTTGTCCAAGCTACTTGCTTCACGATACGCCTTAAAGGCTTCATTAACGTTTTTGTCAGCCAAATACGCATCACCTAAATACATATAAGCCTCTGCACTTTTGGGATTTGTCTGTACTGCCTTGGTTAGATACTCTATCGATTTTTTGGGATTTGGGTGTGAAGCATTGATGTAAGCCCTTCCTATTTGCACCAACTCGTCTATATCTTTCTTTTTTATCTCAGCTACAGCCTTTTCAAAATTTACCGTTGCAGCCTGAACATTTTTTTGATTCAAATCCAAATGTCCCAAACCTATATAATTATAATGAGCATTTGATTTGACATTTACTCCTTTCTGAAGGTAAATTTGAGCCGAATCAATTTCGTTAGCAGCTATGTACAAATCAGCCAAATAGTAATAATTCTCACCTCTATCGGCTTTATTTTTTATCAGATTTTTTAAAATATTTTTAGCTTTATGAAATTGTTCTGCCTCTATTGCATTTTTTACCTCTTGCAAATCTTGTCCGTAGATTCCAGAACCAAGAAGTAATAATCCTAAAAAACTTAATTTTTTCATCTATATATTAAATTTAATGTTTATCATTTCATCACTGTTATCTTCATCGGATTAACCTCCATCGGAGCTAATCCTGAGGTCAGCATTATTTTCTGTCCTATATCTGAAGTTAGGAACGATGCAAATCCCATACCTAAACCAGATGTTCCTTGATAGTTTAAAAAAAATAATTCTCTAGTAAGAGGATATGCTTTTGTTGCTATTTTGTTTTGAGTAGGAAAAACAACCTGATTATCATCTATTTGCACTCCCAAAACCTTAATGTTTTGAATAAAATTTTCTAACTCTAAAGGATATTGTGTAATCCAATTCAAAGATAATACGCCTATACAATCCTGATTTGAGGAAACGTATTTAATCAATTCTTGGGCATTTCCTTTTGAAAACAACTTTGTTTCTGGAGTTATCTCCATTCCAAAATGCTTCAGCAAAGTATTGGTTACACTCGAATTCGGATTGTCAAACACCAACGATTTGTCCAATTGCTTTATCTGTTTTAAATCATTGGCTACCATAGTTAGATTCACCACCGAATCTTGATTTTGCTTATTGGTTATAAATACCACTGCATCAATTCCAAAGCGAGTTATGCGAGGTTTAATTTTTTTGTCTCTAAAAATTTTTTCTTCCTTATCAGTAAGTAATCTTGGCAATACAAGCAAATTTACCGAATCTTGAATTAGCTTATTTATTAGTTGATTTTCTTCTGTGGCAACCAACTCTATTGCTGCTTGTGTATAGGTGTTTTGAAATATTTTCAATTGATCTTCGACCACAGGGAATACGCTGTTGTCGGTATATAGTTTGGCTTCTCCTTTAAGCATTGTTTGTTTGTCTTCTTTACAGGCCGTAGCAATCAAAAGAAACATCAAAACATATAATGATTTCATCAAACAATTCATAATTATCTATTTTGCATCAGTCTTATAAATCTGAGGAAAGCGTAAACTATAAGAATAACTCCAAAGAGCATTCTGTAATTTGACTCCATCTGTATAGGAAGGTCTTTCCAGAAGATGATGGCCAACCCCATAAACAAGTATAACAAGAAGAAGAATATTCCAAAAATAAACAAAAATCGCTGTGTAAGCGATTTCTGTTGTGGTTTGTCAGTTTTATTTTGCTTCAAAACTATCTATTTTTAATATCTATCTGAATAGGTAAGGTATAATTAACTCTTACTTTTCTACCATTTTGAATACCTGGATTCCACTTTTTGGCACGTTTCAGAATACGTATTGCCTCATCACCAGTTCCGTGTCCAAGGTCTCTCACTACCTTAATATTCGAAAGCTCTCCATTTGGCTCTACCACAAAGTTCACTACTACTAGTCCTTTGAGCGGTCGATCTACATCTGGCGACCTGAAGTTATTAGCTATATACTTACGAAAGGCATCCAAACCTCCTGGATATTCAGGCATAACCTCTACCGAAGTGTATACCTTATCAACAGGCTCTTCAACTATCTCTGAATCGACAGTTACCTCCGAATGCTGTCCTTCGATTACCACCTCACCATCTTCACTAGCCTCAATATTTCTGTTCCCTGCAATTTTATTCTTAAGTTCATCTACACTAGTTACCTCAGTCTGAACCTTTTCTTTTTCAACAATAACAGGCTCTGTATATTGTACTACCTCCTGAATTGTTTTTACCTCTTTTACTTGCTCTACAGGTTTTTCAATAATTTCTTCTTCGGGTAATTTCTCTGGCATTTCTATATTAGCAAGAATTGTCTTGGTATCTAACGGTTCTGGATTTTCTACCACTTCTTCTGTTTCTAAAAACTTAGAAATAAGTGGGACACTAATAAGCGTAGTAAATACCAACGAACCTATAAGCAAAGCCATGATTGCATACTTACCATTCTGTTTTCTCAAAACGTAAGCACCGTACTCTTGATTACGCCCTTCAAATATTGTATCTACCCAATTGGATTTAAATAAATTCATAATTTTCTGTATTTTTGGTTCGTTAAGGGCTAAACCCTACACATACAAAACTCAATTATTAGTTGTAAGCTTGTTTGTCTATTAACATATTAATATCCTTTTCAGTAATATCAACCACAGCATACCTTTTTTCTTGAGTTATCGCCATTTCGTCTAATATATCCACAAAATTTTTGTAGTTCGACTTCTCGCTTGGTTTGATTATAATTACGAGCGATTCTTTTTCGGCATCTGTTACTCTAGCCTTTACCTTTTTGGATAAGTCTAGTATTACCTGTCTGATACCATTTTTGCCATAGGCAGTGATTGTAGGCTCTCCTCCTGGTTGAGGATTATCTATACTCCCTATATAGTAGGCTACTTTATCATCGCTTCCCAATACTACCGTAAGCGTTCTCCAAGCTGGTGTTTCAGCAGGAGGTGTTTCCTCTTTAGGCGGTGTTTTGTCTGGCATAGACAAATTCATCGACTGAGGTTTTGATAACGTAGTTGTCAACATAAAGAATGTGATTAACAAAAAAGCCAAATCAACCATGGCTGTCAAATCAACTGCAGGATTCTGCTTTTTACTTCTAACCTTTTTACCTCCGTCTCCCTTGGGTGCTGTATTTAATTCTGCCATCCTCTAATTTTAATATTTTTGTTTTTAAATATCATCTTCACTACGCAAACCTGTTACTAAGTAAAACGTATTTTTATTTCTTTTCTGTAAAATATCTATCACTTTTTTAATTGTAGGATAATCCTCCTTTGCATCTCCTTTGATAGCGATATCTATATCTTTCATTTTAGACTTCTCTACTCCCAAAAGCCCTTGCACTTCGATATTAGCTTCTCTGGCCGACTGAATCCAATCCGAAAGCTGATTGTTTAATGAATCAATAGCAATACCCTTCTGAACCCCTGGCTTCATTCTGTCCGCTCCGTCCAAAGCTATAAAACTTTTGAGTTCGCTAATATCCACCCCAAACGATTCTATCAGAGAAAATCTGTTTTTTTCTTCTTCAGTAAACGCAAGCCCATAACGTTCACCCATTCTTTCTAACATTATCCTCCTTGTGTCCTGACCTACTGCTCCAAAATATGTTCTTCCATCAGCCACCGTTACTGTAGCTATGTTTACATCTGGCAACTTAATCTGAACTGTAGAAGCAGGCGTACTCACCTCCACAGGTTCGGGCAAACGAGCAGTCGAGGTCATTATAAAGAATGTAAGTAACAAGAATGCAACATCACACATTGCTGCCATATCAATTCTTGTACTTTTTTTAGACATTTTTACCTTAGCCATCTATAATTTGTTTTTATTAATACCCCTACTATATATATAGCTAGTATTATGTTACTTTAGTTATTTAATTATTTTACACCTCTTGCTCTTCTGTAAGCCTGAGTAATAGTATTTCCTGCCTCGTCTATAAAATAGGTAAGCGTGTCTATCTTAGACGTAAACAAATTATAGCTGATTGTAGCTACAGTAGAAGTAGCAATACCAGTAGCTGTATTAATCAAAGCCTCAGATATACCGTTAGCTAGAGCTGCTTGATCTGGAGCACCTGAAGTTGCCAATCCTGAAAAGGCCTTAATCATACCAGATACCGTACCTAACAAACCTACAAGTGTACCTATCGATACTAACGTAGCCAATACTGTCATATTTTTCTCTAACATAGGCATTTCTAAAGATGTTGCCTGTTCTAACTCTTTTTGAATTGCTTCTTCTGCCTCTTCGCTGTTAAATCCTTCTCTTTTTACTTCTTGATACTTAACTAGAGCCGAACGAATTGCGTTAGCCACAGAGCCTTGTTGCTCATCACAAGCGTCAATTGCTGCCTGAATATTTCCGTCAGCCACGTCTGATTTAATTTGAGCAACGAACTTATCCAATTGCCCTTTACCTGAGGCTTTAGAAATCACAAAATATCTTTCTATAGAAAACACGAATGTCATCAACAACAACCCCATCAAAACAGGCACCACATAACCTCCTTTGTACACCATACCTAATATGTTACCTGGCAAAGGATGTCCGTTTTCTGGATCTCCCCCTTCAAAATTACTTGGACTACCCATTACGTATTTCCAGATAATAACCCCTATAATAAGACATGCTGCAATAATAACCCCAGCTACAACATTTGAACTTTTTACCTTAGAGTTGTTTTCAACTAATACATTTGTTTCGTTTGTCATTTTAAAAAATTTTAATTTGTTCCTTATTTTTTTTAATATTCAATACTGCACTCATTTTCTATTTTTGAGTCTTACAAATTTATATTTTATCGTGAGAAAAAAAAAGATTTTTTATTTTTTTTTGTATATTTTTTTCTTAAAAATCACAACGCACTGATAATCAATTGTTTTCACAAACTCATTTTGAACTGCTCAATGAATCTGACATCGTTTTCGTAAAACATTCGGATATCTCCTATCTGATACAGCAACATTGCCATACGCTCAATCCCCATTCCGAAGGCAAAACCTGAATATTCTTTAGCGTTTATTTTGCAATTTTCCAGTACATTCGGATCGACCATTCCGCAACCCATAATCTCTAACCAACCCGTTCCTTTGGTGATTCTGTAATCTACTGGAGTATTTAGTCCCCAATACACATCAACCTCTGCACTTGGCTCTGTAAATGGAAAATACGACGGTCGTAATCTTATTTTTGACTTTCCGAACATCTGTTCAGTAAAATATTGTAAGGTCTGCTTCAAGTCTGCAAACGACACATTTTTATCGATATACAAGCCTTCAACCTGATGGAATAAACAATGTGAACGAGCCGAAATAGCCTCATTTCGGAACACCCTTCCTGGCGATATTGTTCTGATTGGTGGCTGATTTTCTTCGGCATATCTTATCTGTACCGACGAAGTATGCGTACGTAACAACGTACTTGGATTGGTTTGAATAAAAAAAGTATCCTGCATATCTCTGGCTGGATGATGCTCTGACATATTAAGAGCCGTAAAGTTGTGCCAATCATCTTCTATCTCTGGTCCATCAGACACATTAAACCCTATGTTTGAGAAAATTTCTATCACCCTATTCTTCACTATAGAAATCGGATGTTCCGAGCCTATTTGGAACGGATAACCTGGACGCGTGAGGTCGTCATAAACTTTTTGTTCTTGTGTTTTGTTTTCTAATTCTTCTTGTATTGTCCGAATTTTCTCTTCAACTCCTTTTTTGAGCTGATTTACCACTTGTCCAAATTCTTTTTTTTGTTCAACAGGTACTTGTTTAAAGGCTGTAAAAAAATCATTTAACACCCCTTTTTTGCTCAGATATTTCAAACGAAATTCCTCTAATACCACCTTTTGGTCTGTATTGAATTGTTCTACCTCGTGGATATGTTGTTTAATCTGTTCTATCATATAATTATCTTTGTAGGCAAATTTAATCAAATCATACGTAATAAATCAATTTTTTTTGTTTTTTGTACACGTTCTGTTTTGCTTATTTGTTGTAAAACTATATCAGTCTGACTATTAGCTATCCGAAATTTGGTGTCTTTACATTTTATTTGAACACTTCACTACCATTATTACACATAATTATATATAATGGTTGTATTGATAAACATCTTACTTCAAACGAAAACACCGCTCTTAGATTACTAATTACTGTAATGAGATACTTTAATATTTTTTATGCACCTATTCCGATGGTGTAAGCTCTCCGCGTAAGGGTTTTTCAAAAGAATCTCTAAACTGAGACTTTGTCAAAGGTTTGCTCAATAGATACATTAGTTTGGTCAATGCCGATTCTGTAGTAACATCCGAACCCGAAAGCACCCCTATACGTTTTAACATCGAACTATTCTGGTATTTACCCTGCAATACACTACCTCCCAAACATTGGGTTACATTAATAATATATATTCCTCTGTTGATAGCATCTTCTAATAACGATACGAACCATTCTTGAGTTGTGGTATTTCCTGAACCATACGTTTCTATGATTATGGCCTTAAGCCCTTCTACTTCAAGAACTGCCTGAACGATTTTTTTTTGAATATTTGGAAATAATTTCAAGACAGCAATATTACTATCCATCAACTTATGAAAATTTACCTTTCCAGAAATTGGACTGAGCAACACATTATGTTGAACCTTTAGGTTTACTCCCGACTCTACTAATGGCGGATAATTGGGCGACTCAAACGCTTCAAAATGCTCTGCATTTACCTTAGTTGTACGATTGGCTCTATACAATTTATATTCAAAATACAGACAGACTTCCTGTACAACAGGTCTGCCGTTTTCTTGCAGACAAGCTATCTGTATGGCTGTAATCAGATTCTCTTTAGCATCAGTACGCAAGTCGCCTATAGGTAATTGTGAACCTGTAAATATGACTGGTTTGTCCAGATTTTCAATCATAAAGCTCAGTGCTGACGCCGAATATGACATCGTATCAGAACCATGAAGCACCACAAATCCATCGTACTGTTGGTAATTATCTTCAATTATTTCAACTATCCTTACCCAACTCTCAATATCCATATCTGACGAATCAATAGGCGTGTCAAATGAAATGGTGTTTATATTGCAATCCAGTTGTTCCAACTCGGATATACGTTCGCGTATTTTGCTAAAATCAAAAGGTTTGAGAGCTCCACTTTGAGCGTCTTTTATCATTCCTATAGTACCTCCTGTATATATAAGTAGTATATTGGGGCTATTCAAATTCTTCATATTTCTCTTTATTTATTACTGGATTAGCATACATATACAAGAATCTTTCCCTGACAAAATCACCTCCTTCTTTTATACGCATTTCTAATCTTCTTTCAAAAAGCCCTTTTTCTTTGCTGGTGTATTTATCCGAATATTTAGAACCTTTGTGCAACAAATCGTAGGCTATATAATTGGTAGGCCATAATTTGTATCCTGATATTATGGCGTGATCAATCGTTTTTGCCAATGCTTGAATCTGTTTGTTAGTTCCCTCAAATTGTGTATCGATAAAATCCAACTCTGTGTCCAATACATCTCCTATATGCAAGTGGATACGTTTTTTTTGTCCTATGATACCGCTCATCAAGGTAATAAAATCCTCATTTTTCTCTTTCACATAATCTTCCTGATTGGCTTCGGCTATCAATCTGGGCATCTTGAGCATATCTGTAGGGTCGTATTCATACGAAATAGACATAGGCACAATTCTTAATTTTTTGAAATACGCCATTAGGTTGTCCGAATCATTTCCCATAGCAAACATTTTCAGCACACCTTGCTGCGTAATGTCGTTTCCGTCTTTGGTACGTCCTTCGCGTTGAGCTATCCATACCGATCTATTATCCTCGGTGATGAGTTTATTGATGTATTCAGAAACCAATTTTGAACTGAGTAATAGCTCTCGAGGCGAAGAATTACGTTGTATCAGGAAATTCCGATTGAGCTTTGACAATATATAAATAGCTTGTTTCTTCACCAAATTATCGCCCACCGCCGAAGAAGTCAGCACCAATCCGTAATCTAACAATGTGATATTAAGTATAGAGGTATCTAATATAATATCTCTATGATTCGATATAAACAGATACGAGGTGTCCTTTTCTAATTTTTCAAACCCCGATACGGTAAGCCCTTCCGAACTTTTTTCTAATATCCTCCGTATGGCGTGATATGCGATATTTGCCTGAAATTCTTGTATTGATTGAATACTTCGTATCTTATGGTCTATCTCTTGAGCTGACAAATTTGGGAAAGTAAATTCCATTATCGCCTTCATCATCGGATGCGAAGCTAATTTTTGAAGAGCTTGACTAACCTCTTCATCATAAAATGGCCGTATGGAATCAAACTTTAACATGTCCTTCAAAACATTTTACAAAAAAACAAAATTTTCAATGTATTTCAAACAATAAACCTATTTTATTTTATTCAACCTCTATCAATTTTATTTCATTGCCTATATACACTATGGTTTTTCTGATTACTTGAAGCCCCATTTGTGTTATAACATCAGCGTATCTTTGTATTTGAGCTATGTGTTTGGCATCTTCCAATCCTGTTTTATAATCCAATATACTTACCCTTTGCTGAGCATCTATCACAATTCTGTCTGGTTTATACAATTGATTTTTGCCAATGATATTTCGTTCCTTAAACACTTTGTTTTCCTGTGCAAAAAAACAGCTTAACTCTGGCAGACTCACTATCTGACCAATCACAGCTTTGACCTCTTGTTTAATATTCAAATCAATATCGCCTTTGGCTACGGCCTTTTGTATCACTTGGTCTACCTCCGAAATACAATCTATTTGTGAGAGCAATTGGTGCAATACATTACCATATTCTATGGATTCTTTCTGTTTGGTATTCCACATCAAAGCTTCATTTACGGCTATTTTGATTTGTTTAAGATTCAATTTTTCAGACACATCTTCTATAAATTCTATTTTTTGCAATTCTTTGTCTGCCACACTGCATCTTTTGTTTTCGCCAAAACTATACACCAACTGTTCTTCGTTGAACAATTTTTCATTTTCAAGGTAATCTTTATAAAAACACGCCATATAATCCTTGGCAAAATTGTTATCTGTTACAACATACAACTGTTCAGTGGCTCTGGTAAGTGCCACATATAACACATTAATGTTGCTGAGCAATTCCTCCTGTTCTATTTTATCGACCTGTTCTCTAATCCATTCGATTGAATTTACTTTCGAATTAGGCGTGATATATATTTTTTCCAAATCAATTTTGTCATCTTTGATGTCAAACCATTTGGTGTTTATTTTTTTGTATTTATAATTGGCAAAAGGGATAATTACCACTGGAAATTCCAAACCTTTTGATTTGTGAATTGTCATAATCTGCACGGCATTACCTTTGGGCGAAGGAATACTTTTTTTGTAACCATCTTTTTCCCAATACTCTAGGAAATCAGGTAACGACAACTGAATTTTCATATTCTGCTCCAGAACCAAATCTTGAAAACTCTGCAAATATGTATCTGATTTTTGATAAAAAAACATATCTATAAGTTGTTGTATCGCCTCAAAAAGCGACATAGACTGCAATTCTTTGATATTCAAGGAATATCCCAAATCGGACAACCATTGTTCAAAACTTACAATCTGTTGTTGTGCTATGCCTTTTTTTACAAAATTATGAATATCCGCCTGGGCAACTAACCTGCCTAAATAGTATAAAAATCTAGCCTTTGATTGTTGGTTATTTTCATCTTTTATAAAATATAACAGATGAATTAACAACTTAACATTGTCGGAATTAGACAGCAATAGCGTTTCGGACGACACCACAGGAATCTCTCTTTCTATCAGATAATCCGCCAACAAAACACCGCTATTTTTGGTTCGTACCAAAATGGCTATATCCGAATAAGCATAGCCTTTGTCTTTGGCATTTTGGATTATTTCCAATGTTTTTGAAGCATACTTTTCTACCACATCCAGAGCCTCATTGTCATCTGAATCCGTTTCTTGATGTTCTTTTTGTAAAAAAGTAAATTCTACATACCCTCCTATTTTGTCTGTAGTTTTTTGTCCTGCCTCCTGATAGATTTTTTTGTAATAAGGCTCGGTAAATGTATCTGCTAAAAACTTAAAAAATTTATTGTTAAATTCTATTATCTGCGAATAACTGCGGTAATTGGTATCCAAACTCCAGACTTTTCTAGAACAATTAGGAAAAGGATTGGTTTGAGCGTTCTCTTTATCAGAAAGTTTTATGAATTGTTCTACCTTTCCGCCACGCCAAGCATAAATCGATTGTTTGGGGTCGCCCACAATCATCAGTGAACCTGGTTGGTCTGTCTTTACCTCGCCCGAAAGGGCGTTTTCTATCAAAGGCTTTAGGTTTTCCCACTGCATTTGGGAGGTGTCCTGAAATTCGTCTATAAAAAAATGCACATATTTATCGCCTAGCTTTTCATATACAAAAGGAGCTGGTTGGTCTTTGATTTGTTGGTTCAGAATCGAATTAAACTCCGATATCGAAAGTACGTTCTGTTCTTCTTGTATCCTCTGAAAAGCTCTGTTTATTGTTGAGAGTACCGACAGCGGATTAATATTTTTGTAAATACTCTCGTACAAGGTTGCCTTACGGGCGTGTTTGTACATTCGTTTGACCAAATTCAACAATTCAGGAGCTATATTTTCGATGGTTTGCTGTTGATCTATTGGGGTTTGTTTTGAACTATATCCGCCAAAACCCTCGAAATCTTTATCCAAATTTCTGTATATCACCTCTTCTTTTTCCCTCAAAATATCACCTCCTAGTACGCCATTTTCTTTAATTACTTTCCGAAATCTATCGGGAACAGTATTTCTTTTGAAGGCATCTGTAACCTGATTGTCCTCTATGATTTTTAGAGCAGTATGAGCTATGGTCAAAACCTCGCTCTGTTCTTGTTCAATAATTTCTCGGAGCAGTTGTTTTAGCTCAATATAGTCTGTTATCGATTTATTATCAATACGCAACACATTTTCCTTATCGCCTTCTTTTACCAAGAGTTTGCTTGTTTCAAAAATCTCTTGTGTAATATTCCACGATTTGTTGTTTTGGGCTTTTTCCTTTACAAAATCAATCAGCAGTTCTGATAGGTATTTGTCTTCCTTATCGGTTGTTTCTTGACCTACCTTTTGAATCACATCTTCCACTGCCTCTTCTAACAGACGCTCAACCTCCAAGTCTACTTCAAAATTCATCGATTTGCCGAGTTCAAAAGCGAACGAACGAATTATACGATGTGTAAATTTATCAATGGTCGAGATGTCAAACGAGGCGTAGTTGTGGATTATTTTCTGTATAATCTTCTTGGATTTATCTTGGATTTCCGATACATTTTTACCTATTTCCTTGCTGATATCTTCAAGTAAATATTTTGCTTTGCTGCTGGGCTTGTCTTTAGTAAATTCGTAAAGATATTCTACAATCCTTGACTTCATCTCATCTACCGCCTTATTTGTAAAGGTGATTGCCAAGATGTTTTTATAAGCATCATGTTCTGGGGCTTGTAGCACAATTTTAAGATATTCCTTTGCCAAGGTGTAAGTTTTGCCCGAACCTGCCGAAGCGTTATAAACCCTAAAAGCTATATGATTGTTGTGTTCCATATTTAAAATAAAAACAGGCACTTATCTGTAATTTGACAAGATGCCTGTATTTGTGTATAACGTATATGTTCTAATTACAAAATGAGCATCGCATCACCGTAAGAATAAAATTTGTATTTTTCTTTTACAGCTTCTTCATAAGCGGTTTTCATCAAATCGTGTCCCATAAATGCCGACACCATCATTAGCAATGTCGATTTAGGTGTGTGGAAATTGGTAATCATACAATTGGCAACACTAAAATCGTACGGAGGGAATATAAATTTGTTTGTCCAGCCTTGATATGGATTTAGTGTTTTGTGTGATGACACCGAGCTTTCAATTGCTCTCATCGAAGTAGTTCCTACAGCACATACTCTCTTTTTTTCTGATATAGCCTTATTTACTATCTCGCAGGCCTCCTGATTGATAAATACCTCTTCCGAATCCATTTTGTGCTTAGACAAATCCTCAACCTCCACAGGGTTAAAAGTCCCTAACCCTACATGAAGCGTAATTTCTGCAAAATTTACACCATTGATTTCAAGCCTTTTCATCAGGTGTTTTGAAAAATGCAACCCTGCGGTAGGAGCTGCCACAGCTCCTTCTTGTTTGGCATAAATGGTCTGATACCGCTCGGCATCTTCTGGAGTTACTTCTCTGGAAATATACTTTGGAATAGGCGTTTCACCCAATTCTTTAAGTTCGCGTCTAAACTCTTCATACGAACCATCGTACAAGAATCTGAGTGTACGCCCTCTTGAGGTTGTATTGTCAATTACTTCGGCTATAAGCGAATCATCATCTCCAAAATACAACTTATTCCCTATGCGGATTTTACGAGCTGGATCGACCAACACGTCCCACAGGCGTTGCTCCTCATTGAGTTCTCTAAGCAAGAACACCTCTATTTTGGCTCCAGTTTTTTCCTTATTGCCATAAAGCCTCGCTGGAAATACTTTGGTGTTGTTCAGAATCATCACATCTCCATCGTCAAAATAATCTACCAAATCTTTAAACAATTTATGCTCAATGGTTTTGGTTTTGCGGTCGATTACCATTAACCTTGCTTCATCTCTATTTTCTGAAGGAAATTCTGCTAAAAGTTCTTTAGGCAGATTAAAATTAAAGTGTGATAATTTCATTTTGTTATTTTTCTATAATTCAAAAAGCAAATATACAACTCTTAAAGCCCCTTTGTCAAGTATTTTGTAATTTAAAATACACAAAACGCTATATTTTGCACAAAATATAGCGTCTATAGAAAAATAAAAAATTAAAATTGGACTTATATTCTAAATTTAACTCCCAAACTTACCCAACGTGTAGGTAGTGGAACAGCTCCTACCTCGTAATAGGTAGTGTTGAATATGTTCTGAACATCGGCATATATTGTAAAATAGCCCAGTTCCTGACCCAACCTTAAGTCATTAACCCAATACGATGCTCCTGAAAAACGTTCGCTATAACGTGTAGCCAAAAAAATCGAGGTTTTTCTATACCCTAATGATATGGTATTTGTAAACTGATTTTTGAGAGACGAAATGGCATATTTTGAAAAGAAGTCTGGATTGGTATTGGTCAATTTTGAATCCAAATAAGAGTGTGCCAACATTACTCCTAAGCGTACATCTTCCGACAAATTTGTGTTGTATTGTACACGAAGGTTGATTCCGTTGGTTTTTAGATTTCCTACGTTATTACTTTGCCATGGCACTGAATCTACATTGCGTACCCAATCTATAAAATTGTCAATATTTCGGTAGAAATAATTCAAGTTTGCCTGAATTTTCCCTCTAAAATATTTTAATCCTACCTCGCTCTGAAAAGCATTCTCGGTTACAAGATTGGCATTCCCAATGTTACCTGGGCGCTGATCCAGATACAAATCTGTAAACGAAGGTATACGCTGACTTGTACCCACATTAAAAACCATTTTCAGATGCTCTGTAAAAGCATATCCCAAATCCACCCCTGGGTAAATTTGCCAAC
Organism: Bacteroidota bacterium; assembly: GCA_030528745.1. Classification (GTDB taxonomy): domain Bacteria; phylum Bacteroidota; class Bacteroidia; order Flavobacteriales; family Flavobacteriaceae; genus Flavobacterium. The sequence goes on along the minus strand of JAUMYH010000005.1, from coordinate 20,307 downwards.
TGTAATCCGAATTATAATTCAGATAAGCACCTACGTTAAGATTTAATTTGGGTGTAAGGTCTGTTTTGAACTCCGTATAGAAACCTACATTTTCACGATTGTGTTTACCTATGTTTGAAGAGTTTATATCCTCGTTTCGGTATTCTAAACCAAATCCTAAATCGCCCTTATTGGTAGCATAAGTGGTATTAATTTCTGCCGCAAAAGTATTGGCATAATGTTGTGATCTTCCTTTGCTCAAATCCGCATTTCCGAAATATCTGTAGTCGTCATAATTATATCTATAGCTCAGTCTTGGCGATAGTATCCATCTGTCCGAAAGGGAATGTTTGGATTGTATTGATGCCAATGTCGTCTGCACGATTTCTACCGAATTTTTATCGCCTGGAGCTGCGTAAAAAGCATTTGCCCCAAAGTCATTTTTGATATACCCTAACGAAACCAACAAATCGTCAGTATGTCCTAATTCAAAATTACCTTGATAGTATAATTTGTTATTTTCAAACCCCGTATTGTATCGGTATCCATTACTCTTGTCGTGTGAGCCAAACAACGAATGTTGGTGTTTTTCTTGGGCTAATACACCTCCTACCACCAAACCTTCTCCATGGAAAGTTTTGTTGTCGCCTTCGTAATTTTTTTCAAAATTAGACCCTGCATACAAATTTACAAATACCTCCGAATCCATTGGTTTGGAAGTGATGATGTTGATAGCCCCAGTAAGGCTATTCACCCCATACACCCTTGCCGCTGCACCTCGTATTACTTCGATTCGTTCGATAACCTCCACAGGAATGGGTAAATTAAGCATATTATGAGCCGTCTGAGCATCGATAATTTTTACGCCATTGAGCAACACTACTGTTTGCTCAAAACTTCCTCCGTCAATACTCACATCGGCTTGTGTACCGAAAGGTCCTCGCTGACGCAAATCAACACCATTGGCATATTGCAAAACTTCTTGGAATGTTCGTGCCGACATTTGTTTAATTTGCTCCTTCTGAAGCACATACACATTTCTGTTTTGTTTGGAAAGCGGTGTAGCAAACCTATTTTCATTAATCACAACCTCCTCTATCGAAAGGCTGTCTGTTTGTGAAAAGCCTCCTAAAGAGACTAATAACAACGGTAATAAATAGTATTTTTTCTTCATTGATTTTGTTTTTTCGCGGCAAAATTAGTACATTGCCGTACTATTACAATAATCCAGTTTTACAAAAATGAGTAGTCCAGTTGAAATTGCTTTTAAAAATTTTATACATATTGATTATAACTCCAAGACTCCTATATATTTACAAATATGTGAACAATTCATCAAAGCCATACAATTGGGGTATCTGCCCGAAGGTACCAAATTACCAGGTTCAAGGTTGCTCAGTAAAGAGCTAAATATCAACAGAAACACTCTGGTAAAATCACTCGAAGAGCTACAAACTCAGGATTGGATTGCCATACTCCCCAACAAAGGCTGTTTTATCCTTTCAGAAAACAAAAGAACCAAAAAATCATTTGGAATAGAACGAACAGCCGAAAAAGAAATCAATTACAACTTTGTGCGTTCGACCATATTGGACACGCCCTCCCACACCAGCGAATCTCGATTATACTTTACTGATGGCGCTACAGATTTGCGAATTGAACCCATAGAACAAATTTACAAATCCTACATTTCAATACTCCGCAATCAATCCAAAAACAAACTATCTGAATCCGAAATTTACTTCCAATCACACAACCAAATACTCAATTACCTCAATATTAGCAGAGGACTTCGTGCTTCGGCTAACCATTTGTTTATCACCTCCAACCACCAAACCGCCTTGTATCTGGTAGGCAAATTACTCATCAACAAATCGGACAAAATCATTGTTACCAATTTGGGTTACCATATTGCCAATATGATTTTTTCAAGTCTTGAAGCACAACTTCTGTCCGTAAGAATCACCGCTACTGGCATCGACCTTGAACACCTTGAATATTTGTGTAAAAACAACAACATCAAACTCCTATACCTTACTTCCCATTATCACTATCCAACCACCATCAGCATATCTCCAAAACAGAAAATAGAAATATACAATCTGGCGGAAAAATACAATTTTATCATTATCGAAGACGATTACGATTTTGATTTTAATTATACCTCCGCTTCCTATCCGTTGATGAGCTTTAACGCCATTTCAAGAATCATCTATATTGGACTGTTTGGCAAAGGACTTCCTGTAGAGTTTAGGTTTGGCTTTGTGATTGGGGCTTCCGATTTAGTAAAAGAACTTCATAAATACAACCAGATATTCAGTCCTAACACCAATACATCGCAGTTACTAACCTTAACATCGCTTATCGAAGAGGGCGAACTGAATCGTTTTCTGAAAAAAACACGCAAAATATACAAACAAAGAATGTTGCTCCTTGCCAAGCTATTACACGCTGCCCCATACATTAATATTGATATTAACCTCCCTAACGGAGGTCTTGCTCTATGGTGTCATTGGCAAGATAATATCAACCTGTCTCTTTTACAAAAAAGATGTGCCAACAAAGGACTATTTATCCCTCAAAACACGCTCTACCAGACCAAAAACATTCGTGCCAGTAGAATTGGCTTTGCCCACCTGAACGAATCCGAAATCAAACTAGCCTGTTCGATTCTGCTCCAAGAAGCAAAAATCATCAAAAATTATTGATTGTCTTTGGGTTTACGCACCAACTTTATGATAACTGGAAACGTGGTGATAACAACCAATGTTATTACAATAAAACCTATATTATCTTTGAGTTCGATACCAAAAGTACGCCCAAACAAGTCGTTGAGGTAATGTCCTGCAAAAATCAGACTGAACGCCCAAATAATCGAACTCACCACATTAAACAACATAAAACGTTGCTTATTCATTCCTGAAATTCCCGCCACTATGGGAGCAAAAGTACGAAAAATAGGAAAGAATCGTGCAAAGATAATTGCCCGTCCGCCGTGTTTTTCAAAAAAATCTTTCGACTGAATTAAATATTTCTTTTTAAACAAAAAACTATCCTCTCTACGATACAGATACGTTCCACTTTTTGCTCCAAACCAATATCCTACCATATTTCCTAATATTCCTGCCAACGCCACCAACGAAGACAAAATCAATACATTCAGAAAATCACCTTGTACTGTGATAAATTGCGAAACCAATTCTGTGGAATATACTCCTGACAAAAATAACAAACTATCGCCTGGCAAGAAAAAGCCCACAAAAAGCCCCGTTTCAGCAAACACTATAAACAACACCACCCATAGCCCTATCTTAACGCCGCCAATGCTCATATTTATATAAAACTCTGGATTTATGAGCTGTAACCAATCGAACTTATCCATATTGTGTATCTTTTTTGTATTTTATAGATTATTATTTTGAACTATGTTTTTTATAGCTTGTTCCTCTGTTTTCGGATATATCAACAAGGCGTCTGGAGTTTCTACCACAATGTAATTGTCCAATCCGCGGATTACCACCAATTTATTTTTTTGAGTACGAATAATATTTTGAGTAGATTCTTCCGCAATAACCTGAGCGTTTATTATGGTGTTTTGGTTATAATCTTTCGGAAGTTTATCGTACAACGCCCCCCAAGTTCCCAAATCACTCCAATCAAAATTAGACGGCAATACATATATATTGTCTGCCTTTTCTAACACCGCATAGTCAATCGAGATATTTTCGGCTTTTTGGTAATTCTGATTTATAAACCCAACTTCATCGGCGGTATTATACAATTCTTTAGCCTGATTGAATAGGGCAAACATACTCGGAACGTATTTTTTGAAGGCTTCCAATATCGAACTTACATTCCAAACAAATATTCCTGCATTCCACAAGAAATTCCCTGCCTGTAAAAATTCTTCGGCTGTTTTGAGATTGGGTTTTTCTCTAAACTGAGACACCTTTTTAATCCCCTCTGTTGTATCTTTGTTGTATTCTATGTATCCGTAGCCCGTATTCGGATAGGTTGGTTTGATACCTAAAGTAACCAACGCCTCGTTTTGTTTACAAAAATCAAACGACTTCTGAATGTGTTCTACAAATGATGCTTCGTCTTCAATCCAATGGTCAGACGGAGCTACTATAATTTGAGCCTCTGGATTCTGTTTCTGAATTTTCATCGAAGCGTACAATATACACGGAGCTGTATTTTGCATCGATGGCTCAAGCACAACCTGTTCTTTATCTATATTTAATTGATTTAGAACCAAGTCGTTATATTTACTATTCGTAAAAACATAAATATTTTGAGAAGGTACTATTTTGGTCAGCCTATCGAATGTTCTTTGCAATAACGATTTTCCATCGCCCAACACATCGTGAAACTGTTTTGGAAATTCTGAAGTACTCATAGGCCAAAATCGCATACCTACTCCCCCAGCCATTATTATAGCGTAATAATTTGTATTCATATTTTAATTATTTTTAAAAAATGGCAAAAAGTCATCTACCATAAGCAAATTCGTCAAAGTTATTAAAAATAAAATGATTTCACAACCTTATTAGCACTTTGATAACACACTACTCTGCCTTTTTGTTTTCTGACAGCACCTCGTCCATCACCTCAAGAATGATTTTGCAACCTTGTTCTATTTCTTGTTCTGAGATGGTTAGTGGTGGCGTGATGCGAATCGCTTTTTTTTCAAACAACAACCAAAACAAAATCAGTCCCTTGTCTTTACATTTCAAAATCACTTGATTCGTTATGGCTTCCTCTGGAGTAATTATGGCTAACATCAGCCCCCTTCCTCTTACTTCTTGAATCAATGGGTGTACTAATTGTTGTCTAAATATCTTTTCTTTTTTTAGCGTTTGCTCTATAATATCTGTTTCTAACAACTCGTTAAGCGTTGCCAGTGCTGCTGTAGCCACCACTGGATTTCCTCCAAAGGTTGTGATATGTCCTAACGGAGGATTATCCGACAGGGTATACATCATTTCTTTTGATGACACGAAAGCTCCACAAGGCAATCCGCTTGCCATTCCCTTACCGATGACCATAATATCTGGTACAATTCCATAGTTCTGAAAACCAAAAAGTTTGCCTGTACGTCCGAACCCAGGCTGAATTTCATCAACAATCAACAAAGCTCCCACCTCCTTACAACGTTGATGCAATTTTATCAAATAATCATCTTCAGGTTCGATAAATCCTGCCCCGCCTTGTATACTTTCAACAATTACCGCTGCGGTGTTGATAGTAATCGATTCCAAATGATTCGCTTTGTTAAAATCTATAAACCTTACATCAGGAACCAATGGCAAAAACGGTGCTTTACGCTGTGGGTGATTCATTACGCTCATCGACCCCATAGTATTGCCGTGATAGGCATTGTTCATTGCTATAATTTCGGATCTTCCTGTATATCTTCTTGCCAACTTCAAAGCTCCTTCTGTAGCCTCTGTGCCTGAATTTACCATATATACATTTTGCAAAGGCTCTGGCAGATTTTCAACTAATTTTTTACAAAAATCCACAGCAGGAGCTTGTATATATTCACCATATACCATCACGTGCATATATTTGCGAACCTGCTCCTCTATTGCCTTAACTACCCTCGGATGACAATGTCCCAAGGTACACGCCGACACTCCTGCCACAAAATCCAAATGTGCATTACCTTGGGCATCATATATATACGAACCTTTTGCCTCCTTAACCTCAACCCCAAGCGGATACTTAGAGGTTTGGGCTTGATATTCTAAAAAATCATTTTTTAACATAAAAAACTTTTTTGACAGCAACCTTAATTTTATAACTATTCTGATTTTTCTTCGATTGCACTATCGTTAGGAAATGCCTTTTTGTTAAATACAATCATAATTCCTACTCCTGTGCTTATAGCTACATCGGCTACATTAAAAATGGCATTAAAAAATCGGAAAAACTTACCTCCAAATACAGGTAACCATTCGGGCAAATTCGCTTCCCATATTGGAAAATAAAACATATCTACTACATTGCCATGAAGCCACTTACCGTAGGGTTCATCAGAAAATAATGTTGCCAACTGCCCTTCCGAATGATTAAAGACAACACCATAAAACACCGAATCGATAATATTACCTAAAGCCCCTGCAAAAATACAGATTATAGCCACTATCAAATAGCTCGAAGCCTTTGAGCGTATCCGATTTACCAGCCAATATCCGATTCCAGCCACGGCTACTATCCTAAAAAGAGTAAGAATCAGTTTCCCATAGGCAACAGGCAGGGTAGCTCCCCACGCCATTCCGTCATTTTCTACAAAATAAATCTCAAACCAACTGAACACTTCTACCTTTTCGTAAAGCATAAAATTGGTTTTTATATAAATCTTTGACGCTTGATCAACCAACAAAATCAGAAAAATCAACAAACAGGCTCTCTTTAATGACATATTATATTTTTAACTTTGCAAAAATATAAATTATATCTGCATTAAAAAACTTTTTGATATGAACAAAGCCGAATTGCGAAAACACTATAAACACAAACGCAAACAACTCCATTCAGAACAAATTGAAGAGTTAAGCATACGCATTGCTAACCAGTTGCTTCTGTTGCCTATATGGAACAAAAATTATTTTCATATATTTATAACTATCAGTGAATTACATGAAATCAACACCGAATATATTATTAATATACTCATGGGAAGAGATAAAGAAATCATTATCCCAAAAACAAATTTAGAAAACAACACCCTGACTCATTACCTACTTACTGACAACACCAAATTATCGAAAAATAGCCTCAACATCATCGAACCTCAAAGCGGCATCATCATCGAACCAAATCAGATAGAAGTTGTATTCGTACCACTACTAGCCTACGACTGCAAAGGCAACAGAGTAGGCTACGGCAAAGGATTCTACGACCGATTTTTGGCTCAAACGCCGCCTCAAACCCTCAAAATAGGACTTTCCTTTTTTGAACCAGAAACATTAATCCAAGACACACTACCAACCGATTTGCCTTTGGACTTTTGTATCACTCCGCATCAAATTTATGACTTCAGACAACCAACCCATTGATGATATTTTTCTAAATTACACTTTAGTTTTTTAGCTCCAAAACAAGTATATTTGCAAGTATAAATAACTTTTCCAAAAAGTTACTTTATTGGTAAATCATTTTTTGTAATCACGCTAATATTTTTGATTTTGAATATATCACTTTCTGAATTTGTAGAACACATACCCTGTAAGGTTTACGGCGATACCTCGGCAATGATCAAGCATATTTCTATCGATAGTCGTTCGTCTCACAACAATAAACATACGTTGTTTTTTGCCCTTAAAGGAAAAATCAACGACGGACACCACTACATCGAACAACTTGTCCAAAAGGGAGTGCAGAACTTTGTGGTTTCGACCCTACCCAAAGGTATTCAAGCCAATTTTATATTGGTAGATGATACGCTCAAAGCACTACACGATTGTGCTACCTATTATCGTAACAAGTTTGATTTTCCTATAATTGGTATCACAGGAAGCAACGGCAAAACAATTGTCAAAGAATGGATTAACACCCTTTTGTCTTCCAACTACAACATCATCAGAAGTCCAAAAAGTTACAACTCTCAAGTAGGCGTTCCGCTAAGTATATTTGGTATTGACACACATCACAACCTCGGAATTTTCGAGGCTGGTATTTCCGAAAGGAACGAGATGCAGCATATTGCCTCTATTATATCGCCAAACATAGGAATATTAACCAATATTGGAGACGCTCACAATCAAGGATTTAACAATATAGATGAAAAAATATCTGAAAAAATCAAATTGTTCGATACCTGCGATACTGTTATTTACAAATACGACACACGTATATACTATAGACTCTCAGACAAAAAATACCAACTGCTTTCGTGGAGCTTTACCGACCCAGAAGCACTGATATTGATAGAACAACATTCGCTTACAGGAAGCACCCTGCTTGAATTTTCTTTTCAAGGAAAAAAATACCGCATTGATGTTCCGTTTTTGGATAAGGCTTCTATTGAAAATGCTACTCATTGTATTGTATTGATGTTGCACTTGGGTTACCAAAACGAAGAAATTAACACGAACATCAAACATCTCTTCCCTATCGAAATGCGTTTGGAGGTCAAAAATGGCATTAATAACACAACAATAATTGACGATAGTTACATTTGCGATATGCAATCGTTACACATTGCTCTAGATTTTTTAGAACAATACAAACAACACCCTACAAAAATGTTAATCTTATCCGACATTGACCAGAAAACAAATAACAAACTTGCTACATACCACGAAGTTAAACAGCTCTCAAATCAATACAACATTAATAGTATAATCGGAATTGGCAATGAATTTAACAAATACGCCTCTATATTTGACAATATCACTACCTACAAAAACACCTCCGATTTTATCGAACACTTCGACCCTACCATCTACACCAACCACACCATATTGGTTAAAGGTGCTAGGAGGTTTAGATTTGAAAAAATTGTACATCTCTTACAAGAAAAAAGTCATCAGACCGTTATGGAAATTAACCTTAACAGCCTGATACACAACTTTAACCATTTCAAATCGAAACTTAAGCCAACTACCAAAATGATGGTAATGATTAAGGCTTTTGCTTATGGAAGTGGCAGTGTCGAAATTGCCAAACTACTCGAACACCACAAGACTGATTATCTGGGAGTTGCCTTTACCGACGAAGGCGTACAACTTCGTAAATACGGTATTAATCTGCCTATAATAGTAATGAATCCTGAGGCTAGCAGTTTTGATGCCATTATCCATTACAACCTCGAACCCGAAATCTATTCTCTCAGGGTATTAAGCCAATTTAAAGAAACCTTAGCCTTATACGACAAAAAAAATTACCCCATACACCTGAAACTCGATACAGGAATGCACCGTCTGGGGTTTGAAAAAAAGGACATCGAAGCATTGATTCGTTATCTGTCTAATTATCACGATTTTTTTGATATAAAATCCATTTTTTCACATCTTTCAGCTAGTGATGACTCCTCGTTTGACAACTTTACAGAGCATCAATACAACGTATTTACATCGTTGGCAAACACGATAAAGCACAAACTACAAATAAACCCTATTTTGCATATTTCCAACACCTCTGCCATAATCAGACATCCTCAATATCAACTCGATATGGTTCGGCTGGGAATCGGACTTTACGGAATATCTTCTGTAAAAGAAGAATTGGAACAATTGGAAAATGTAAACACACTCAAATCTGTCATCTTACAAATAAAAACACTCGACAAAGGCGAAAGTATCGGTTATTCTAGAGCTTATATAGCCGACAAAACAATCAAAATAGCCACTATTGCTATCGGATACGCAGACGGAATACCTCGAGGGCTGAGTATGGGCGTAGGGCAAGTAATGGTTAATAATTCGCTAGTGCCTATAGTGGGCAAAATTTGTATGGATATGCTGATGATAGATGTAAGCGGTGTAGAATGCCACGAAGGAGATCAGGTAATTATATTTGGCAAAAATCCGACCGTTATAGATATGGCCGACAAACTCAACAGCATACCTTATGAAATTTTATCTCGAATATCGCAAAGGGTCAAAAGAGTATTTTATAGTTCCTAAAAACAGGACAAACTTTGCTTGGAACTATGAGCAAAGTTTGTCCATTGATTCATATATTTAACACCCAAAATCTTTAGAAAGGTAAATCATCTTCTTCAGAAGAATCTGATATATATAAGTCCTGACCTCCGCCAAATGCCTCATTAGGATTGGCTGTTTTGTTATCATTTGCAAAAGTTATAGGTGCTGGAATATCTTGATTTGGCATAGGATTCCCTACTGATACTCGCTCTATTTTCCAACCCTGAATGGTATTAAAATACACCGCCTCTCCCTGCGGATTTATCCACTCTCTACCTCTCAAATCAGCCGTAACTTTGACCAAATCACCTACGTTAAAACTATCTAACAACATTGTTTTGTCTTGAACAAACTGAATAGAAATATGTTGCGGATATTGTTCTTCGGTCGTTATTACCACATCTCTTTTCTTAAATCCATTAACTCCAACTTCTTGAGTATCAAACAGTCTTCTTATTCTTCCTTGTATTTCCATAATGCTTACACTAAAAATATAACTGACGGCAAATATACCATTTTCTTAGAACATATACAATCACTTATCAACAATGTGGCTTTTATTTTTACTTTGTGAAAAAAATAATTTTTATTTATTCTAAATATGAAATATTTTTTATTTTTGCATCTCAAAAAACATTTAAACAATTATGCGTTATACTATTCTTACTTTTATTTTCGGTTTGATGGTATGTTTTGTTGCTCAAGCTCAATTTTCAGAAAACTTTGATAACGGCATACCAAACTCTTGGACTAAAACCTACTTACTTAACGGATTACCAAACAACAATCCTTCTGAAGTACCTCAATGGGAAAGTATTCCTACTTCTTTTCAGTCCTTAGTTTGTCAAGGTGATAATGCGGCTTACGTGGGTAGGCAAAATATCGGAAAAGACAATACTACACAAAGTTGGTTAATATCACCTGCTATACTAATCCCTTCTAATGGACGATTGCAATTTAGTGCAGCACAAACTCTTGCCACCGATTTTGGCACTGTATACCAAGTTCGTGTATCAACTTTAGGAACATCTATCGATTCTTTTGAATCTCCTATACTATCGTTATCGGAAAATGAACTTAGTCCAGCTAATATTTGTCAAACACATGGGATAAATCCAATTATAGATCTTAGCTCCTACACAGGAGAGTATATACACATTGCCTTTATAAAAATAGACACTCAACCGACAGCTGGAACAAATTCAGATAGGTGGATTCTGGACGATATTCATGTATATTCCGAATGTAATTCTCCTTCTGAAATTAATGTTGAAGCCACAAATAATTCTGCTAATTTGTCTTGGGAGGCTAATGGAACAAATAATTGGGAAATTATTATTGTGGAAGGAGAAAATAGTCCTTCTGACAATATCGTTGATTTCACCACAACATCTAATCAATTACTAATATCTGATTTGGAAACAAACACCCATTATACAGTATACATCAGAGCTAATTGTGATGGTAATAATAGCTCTTGGACGGAAGGCTATACTTTTCTTACCAAAAACTGTGACGGACAAATGTGTTCCTACCGCTTTATATTAAATGATTCATTTGGAGATGGATGGGATGGCAATACATTAAGTGTATTTCAAGACGGAATAGAAGTGGCTAATCTTACACTTTATGATGGAAACACCTCTGATTTAGAGGTGCTATTGTGTCATAACAAAAATTTAAGCATATTTTGGAATGATGATGGAGATTATCATGAAGAGATTGGTTTTAGCGTTATGGATTCTTATAATCAAATCATCATAGAAAAACCTATAGGTCAAGGAGAGCCTGGAACTGAAATATTTAATGGAACTATAAACTGTACTGCTCCGACTTGTCCTAATATTACAAATCTTGAAATCATATCTTTCAACGATACCGAAGTTACTTTAGAATGGACTGAACTAGGAAATGCTTCTTCATGGGAAATCATCATTCAACCTATAGGAATAGGTACGCCCTCTAATACCACTCCCATAATTAGCTACACAAACACATTCACTATACAGAATCTAGATCCTTTTACTCAATACGAGGTTTTTGTACGCTCAATCTGTGATAATGAAACCAGTGCATGGGTTGGAGGTAACTCTTTTACTACAATGTTGTGCCATCCTGATAATCAATGTTTATACAATTTTACAATGACCTCGCTAAATACTTCTGGATGGGGAGATAATATTATGCACATCATTCAAAATAACCAAACCATACACGTTTTATCTCTTGAAAATAATGATAGTCAAACAGTTCAACTACCCCTTTGTAGTAATATTCCCTTTAGTATCTTTTGGGTAGATCAAGGCTGGATCCCTGGAATCGTAGGACTTGAAGTTACGGACAGCAACAATTCAATTATATTCACTAAACCTTTTGGGCAAGGTGTTAGAGGCACTACAATTTTCGAATTAGAAAATACTTGTCAACCGCCTTCTTGTCCAAATCCTCAAAATATCCTATTCAGCAATGTTACACAAAACAGTCTAACTATAAGCTGGACAGAAATGGGAAACGCCAACCTATGGGAATATGTACTGATTCCTTCCAATAGTACCCTTACTCCTCAAATTCCTTTTACACAAACCATTACAAACACCATTGAAATAAACAATTTGAATCCTAGTACAACTTATACATTCTACCTACGTGCTGTGTGCGACATACAAGACAAAAGTAATGTTATAACAACATCTCATAGCACAACTGCTATACCTCCTATTATTGTAGATACCTCACAATATTCCGTTCCTGAACTGGTTCAGAATGTATTATTTAATTCAGAATGTGTAACTATAGAAAATATCAACTGGAGTACAGGAACAAACTTTAATTCTGTAAACGGCATTGGTTATTTTGAAAAAGGAGATTCTTCGTTTGGTTTTACTCATGGTATAATACTTTCAACTGGCGATGTGATGAAAGTGCCTGGTCCAAAAACAGATGATAATTCGTATGGCAGTTTTCTTTGGGAAGGCGATCAGGACTTACTTAGTTTATTACCTAATGATTTGTCGAATAGTCAATTATTTAATGCTACGGTGTTAGAATTTGATTTCATAGCAATATCAGACCACATGAGTTTTGATTTCATATTTGCTTCAGATGAATATGGAGAATATCAATGTTTTTTTTCTGACATCTTTGCTTTCTTACTTACTGATACCCAAACAGGGCAAACAACTAATTTGGCTGTAGTACCCAACACAAACATTCCCATATCTGTAACTACTATTCGCGATAGCTTATATAATACATCTTGCGATTCGCAAAACGCTCAATATTTTGACACCTTTTATGATGGCACTAGCTATGCTTCTCTTTCTGCTCCTATAAATTTTTCAGGGAGCGTTGTTCCACTCACAGCATCGTCTGATATTATTCCTAACAGAAAATATCATATCAAACTCGCCATAGCCGATTTTGACGATTACATTCGTGATTCGGCTGTATTCCTACTCGGAGGTAGCTTTAATATCGGAGAGGTTCAACTAGGCGAAGATTTACTTATCAGTAATAACAAGGCTCTTTGTTATGGTCAAAACCACACCATATCGGCACAAATACCCAACAATGAACTCCTTCATATTAATTGGTATCACAACAACAATCTGATAGAAGGAGAATATTCTTCATCGCTAAACATATCACAACCAGGAGAATACACAATTACACTTCAGTTAGAAAACAGTGAATGCTCCATATCCGACTCTATTGTCATTGAATATTATCCTAACATAAACGAATTTATTCTGAACCCAACCGACATCAATAGCTGTGATTCTAGTAATTTTGATTTATCTGAAAACATTTTGACTATTCTAAGCAATGTTGATAATGTACAAGAGTACAATATCAGTTTTCATTTATCAGAATCAGATGCTATAGACAATAGCAATCCTATAGATAACATTAACGCCTTTGCAGGAGAACACAATCAAATAATTTGGATACGAATTACACAAAACAGCAATCCTTGTTATGTTGTAAAATCATTCCGTTTATCGTTAAATACAAAATCTCTTGCACAAACTTCTTTTAACTATAATCAAAGTAGTTATTGTATATCTGAAGCTGACCCTTATATTATATTTTCTCAAGATTTTACTCATGGAGGTAACTTTAGTATAGAACCAAATCTGTCTGGTTTTGACCCTACAAATGGAACTATTGATTTGGCTCAAGCACAAACAGGAACATACACCATAACCTATCATATTGCTGATACAGACTGTGTTGTAGGAAATTCTAGCAATTTTACCCTTACAATTACCAACGATTGCTTAATTCCTCGAGGCATATCGCCAAATGATGATGGTTTGAATGATGTCTTTGATCTTAGTTCTATCAGCATTAATCAACTGATTATCTATAACCGATACGGAAAAGAAGTATATTCCAAATACAATTATACCAATCAATGGAAAGGACAAGACAACTACGGAAAATCTCTTCCTGATGGAACTTACTTCTATGTGATTGAAAAAAATAATGGCGAAAAAATTACTGGATGGGTTTATGTCAATAAACAACACTAGTTACTAAAAATACTCCAACAATCAAAGGTTGTCCTTTTTGTGTAGGGCAACCTTTGGTTTTTAATGACTTTTCCTATTCCCTAGATATGACCCTTGTTATCAATTTCAAAAAATCTACAGCCAAAAGATACTGATCGCCCAAAGCATCATAAGCAAGGTCTTGCGATAGCACCCCATGAGGCATATCTTTTGGAATTTCCCCTCTGCTCGAAGCTTCATGATCCGCCATCCATTGTTCGCCATGGTAATAATCACTCAACTTCTGAATGTCCGAAAACAATCCCTCCCATTGTTCCAACAGTTGTCTGGCTTGGGGCGTGAATTGTTCTATTTTATTGAGAATTTCTTCCATTTCTCGAATATTTTGCAATCGTTTTTCATCCATACTATTACTTGATTTGATACAAATATTATATCAAAAAACCTGCCTAAATTTCACGAAAAAAGATTAAATTTGCTTACAAAACACTATCTCTTATGCAAGAAACAATTCTCAATACCAAATACCGATATATCGACCGCGAAAAAAGTTGGCTCTCGTTCAATGCTCGTGTATTGCAAGAAGCAGCCGACAAACGTGTGCCTATTGTAAACAGAATCCGTTTTTTAGGAATTTTCTCAAATAACCTAGACGAATTTTTTAGAGTCCGATACGCCGCCATCAGACGCATACAACTCTCAGGCAAATCGGGTCGAAAGCTATTAGGAGGTATCTCCGCAGACGAACTTTTGTACGATATTACAGATATTGTAATACAGCAACAAACCGAAAGTATGCGTATACTATCCGACATCAAAAACGAATTGCAAGAACACAATATCTATATCATTGACGAAAATCAAATTACCCCAAAACAGCACGAATACATCAAGGATTTCTTTTTGCAAAAAGTTTCCAATGAATTGGTAACCATAATGTTGGACGACCTTACGGAATTTCCCTTGCTTAAAGATTCGGCTGGATATTTGGCTGTAAAACTCGAAATCCTTAAAAAAGAGACCGTGTTTAACAAATACGCCTTGGTAGAAATTCCCTCTACTATAAACCGATTTGTGGTTCTTCCCAAAGAAGGCGAAAAACACTTTATCATTATGCTTGATGATGTTATACGGCTCAATCTGGATAATATTTTTACCATGTTTAATTACAAAAATATTACCGCCCACATGATTAAAATCACCCGAGATGCCGAATTAGACCTCAGCGGAGATTTTGGGAAATCCTTACTTGAGAAAATTTCGTACGGAATCAAAGAAAGACGACTTGGTGAGCCTGTTCGGTTTGTTTATGACAAGGAAATGGATAGCGATACGCTTAATTTTTTTCTTGACAAAATGAAAATAGAAGCCGCCGACAGCCTTATTCCTGGAGGAAGATACCACAACCGTAGAGATTATATGAATTTCCCCGACTTAGGAATCAACAATCTGGAATACACCAAATTACCTCCGCTACCAGTCAAAGGTCTAAGCCTTGAAGGAAGCATCATTGCCGAAATTGACAAAAAGGATTACTTGGTACACACCCCCTACCAGTCGTATTCGTACATCATCAAATTTTTGAGGGAAGTAGCTCTTGACCCTAAGGTTACAACCATCAAAATAACCCTTTACCGATTGGCTAAAAATTCGCAAATTATCAGTTCGCTTATCAATGCTGCCAAAAACGGCAAAAAAGTAGTGGTACAGGTTGAACTACAAGCCCGATTCGACGAGGAAAGCAATATCAAATATTCAAAACTTATGGAGGAAGAAGGCATAGAACTCATCTTCGGTATCAAAGGTCTGAAAGTTCACGCCAAAGCCTGTGTTGTAGAGCGTGTTGAAGGCAAAAAAATCAGACGATATGGCTTTATTTCTACAGGTAATTTTAACGAATCTACTGCCAAAGTTTACACCGACATCACCCTACTGACATCACATCAGAAGATTTTGAAAGAAGTTGAAAAAGTATTTGAGTTTTTGAATGTTAATTACAAACTACAAAACTACAAACACTTGATTGTATCGCCTCACTATACCAGAAAAAAGCTACACAAACTCATCGATAACGAGATTCAAGCTGCCTTGGACGGAAAAAAATCATATATCTACTTAAAGATGAATAGCCTAACCGATCAAAACATGATTGACAAGTTGTATTATGCCAGTCAGATGGGAGTCGAAATTAGGCTAATAGTACGTGGAATATGCTGTCTAATTCCACAAATCGAGGATTTTAGCAAAAACATCAAAGCCATAAGCGTAGTTGATAACTTCTTGGAGCATTCCCGAATTTATATCTTCTGTAATGAAGACAACCCTAAGGTATACATTTCCTCGGCTGACTTTATGGGCAGAAACATCGACCGAAGAGTCGAAATTAGCTGTCCTATTTACGACAAGGACATCAAACAAGAAGTGCTTGATATTTTTGATATTAGTTGGAAATCCAACGTTAAGGCTCGCATCCACTCCGAAATGCTTGATAACCAATATATTAAGCCCATAGACAATGAAGATGAATTTAGGTCGCAATGGAAAATGTACACCTATTATCAAGAAAAACTTCAAGAATAGTTACTGGCTTTTTATCGACAATTAACCTCTTTTAGGATTAATTTTCTTGACTTCAAATCTGTGAAGCCCCTCCAAATATTGATAGTCAATGTCCATATCTGGAGTTGTATCTATAATGGTTTTGACTATAGAAAGTCCCAGTCCTGAAGAGGTATTGTCCTGATCCGACTTGTAAAAACGATTAAATATCAGCTCTTTGTCTAAAGGTTTTTCTATCTGAGGGCTATTCTGAATCACAAAACTACTCGGAGTGGTGCAAACCTGAATAATCCCTCCGTTGATGTTATATTTGATGGCATTTCTAAACAAATTTGAAATCAATATATAAGCCAAATCTCTGTTGAACTGAACCTCAAATTCGCCATCACGAACCAAATCAAACCGAATCTGCTTAAACTCCATCATTTCTGCAAAATCCTCATACACCTTTTGTATTACTTGATTAAAGTTCAGATTTTCCTTAGCCAAAAATTGATTGTTTTCTATTCTAGAAAGCGTTAGTAATGACTTATTAATCAGCACCAACCGCTGTAAGGTCTGCCTTACGCCAATAAGTTCTTTAAAGGTATCTTCTTGTAAGGACTCGTCTTCCATAATCATTTCAAGTTTATTAATTACCACAGCCATAGGCGTTTGCAATTCGTGGGCTGCATTTTCGATAAATTGCTTCTGACTTGTAAAACTTTGCTGATTACGCACTATCATTTTTTCAATCTCTTGATTAAGCAATTTGAACTCTTGAATATTTGTAGGTATATCCTTGGCTTGGTGTTGTGTTCCAAATTGATAATTTCTGAGTTTGGTCAAAATCTGATAAAAAGGTTTCCACGTTTTCCGAAGTACAACATTATTGATAATAATAACACTTGTTACTATAACCCCATACAAAACTAGCAGAGCGATTAATAAATTTTGAGCAAATTCGTCTTCCTCTACTATCGAAGCTCTGATTTCCAAGCGTTTTGCCATTCCGTCTTTACTCCAAAAATAGGTCTCCAAAACCCTATAAGGCTCATAATCCTCTTCGTATTCCATATAAAACATTTCATTACGAAAATAATTTCCCCCTTTATAACTATCCTTATCAATGGCTGTGATTCTGTATTGATTAAAATCAAACTCCCTTACTTCCAATATTTGTTCGTCTATATAAGCCTGTCTGATAATCTGTATTTTCAGATTTTTAAGACCATCATCTATATTGTCATAAACCTCCTCTATAACAAAAGTATAAAACAGAGTTGCCCAAATAGCGATAATAACCAAAAACGCTGTAGCCAAATATTTAAGCGTGTAATTTTTAAGGGAAATACTCATCTAAGGTTTAATTGTTCATATCATTTTGTATCCAACGCCATATACCGACTGGAAATCAACTTCGGATTGATGTTCTTTAAGTTTTTTACGAAGGTTTTTAATCTGAGAATAAATAAAATCCAAACTGTCAGATTGATCGATGCTATCACCCCAAACCGATTCGGCAAGAGTGGTTTTTTGCAATGTTTTGTTAGGGCGAATCATAAAATAATACAACAAATCAAATTCTTTTCGGTTGAGTATCATCTCGGTTTGCCCCACCATAACCCTGCGTTCGTCAGGATATATTCGTACATTTTTGAACTCGATATAATCTTCTCCACCTTGATTCCGTTGTCGTATGGCAGACTTAATCCTTGAGTGCAACTCCAACAAATTGAATGGTTTTGCCAAATAATCCACCGCTCCCAAATCAAGACCCAACACCTTATCTTCCACCGAATCTTTGGCCGATATTATAATGACAGGATCTTTCTTTTGCATCTTTCTTATCTCTTTTAGCAAATCTATCCCACTGCCCTTAGGAATCATTATATCCAACAAAATACAATCGTAATCATACATACTAACCTTATCAACCCCCGATATATAATCGGTTGCTGTCTCGACCACATATTTTTCTTTTTCTAAAAATTGCTTTAGTGTCTCTAACAAAGTCAGTTCGTCTTCGATAATTAGAATTTTCATACCTAAAGAATTATACAACAAATTTAATACTATATTTGGGAAAAAGTTAGGAATCATATTCAAAGTTGTCTACAACAATCCCAATTTTGGAATACCTCTCATCTAAGTTTCAAAAAAAAAATGTATCTTTGTAATTTGGAAATACTATTTTATTATGAGTGCTAGAAAAAAAATCATCATAATCGGTGCTGGTTTCGGAGGTCTTAATTTGGCTCAAAAACTCAACAATACCAACTATGATGTTTTGCTTATCGACAAGCACAACTATCATCAGTTTCAGCCTCTTATGTATCAGGTGGCTACCGCCCGATTAGAACCCACTAGTATATCGTTCCCTTTGCGCAAAGTATTTCAAAAATCAAAAAATGTACGTATCCGAATTACGGAAGTGCTTTCTGTAAACACCAACCAAAAAACCATCAGCACCTCTCTTGGTACGTATTCTTATGATTATCTTGTAATTTCATTCGGATGCACCTCCAATTATTTCGGCAATGCCAATATCGAAAAATACGCCTATCCGATGAAGTCTATACCCGAATCTTTACAACTACGCAATCACATTTTACAAAACTTTGAAGATGTATTGGTAGCTAAAGATGCCGACCTAGAAGCCTTACTTAACTTTGTAATTGTTGGAGGCGGCCCTACTGGAGTGGAATTGGCTGGTGCATTGGCCGAAATGAAAAAGAATGTACTCCCTAAAGACTACCCCGAAAAAGACTTCTCGAAACTCAATGTATACCTTATAGAAGGTTCGGCAAATACGCTTAATGTAATGAGTGATTTGGCTAAAAAAACTTCGCGTAAATACTTGGAAGAGCTTGGTGTTAAAGTAATTACCCAAATGTATGTGAGTGATTATGACGGCAATGTTGTAACACTCAAATCTGGTGAACAGATTAAATCCAAAAACCTAATATGGGCAGCAGGAGTGATTGGTAACAAGCTCGATGGCATTCCTCAAGAAGTTATCAGCCGTGGCAACAGGCTTTTGGTCAATCGATACAATCAGATACAAGACCTCGATGGAGTATACGCTCTCGGAGATATTGCCGCTATGGCTACCCCTAAATATCCGAACGGACACCCTCAATTGGCAAGTGTAGCTCTTACACAAGCCGAAAATATGGCCAAGAATTTCAAAAATATGCTCATCGGAAAACCTTTATCAGCCTACGAATACCACGACAAAGGCTCTATGGCTACCGTGGGCAAACGCAAAGCAATAGTAGACCTGCCCAAATTTAGTTTTAAAGGGCGTTTTGCTTGGTTTTTCTGGATGTTTCTGCACCTTATGCTTATTTTGAGCGTTAAAAACAAACTCTCTATATTTGTCAATTGGATGATGAGTTACTTCTACAACGACTCAACCCTTAGGGTTATATTGCACCCTAAGTTTAAAGTTAAAGATTAAGACGCAACTACGAGATGCTGTACTTTTTGAGCAAGGTAAAACCCTCACTTTTTCACAAAGGTTTTGTCTGTTTTTACCCAATAAGGCGTAACCAATATAGGTGAAAAAAGAATATTTTTGGTACTTTTATTGGGTATGGTTGCCCATTGTCTGTGCA
>JAUMYH010000060.1 GCA_030528745.1 Bacteroidota bacterium | reverse complement strand
AGATCACAAGAAATAGAAGAAGTTTAATCTATTTTAATATAATTTTATATTTTTTAAGAAAAATTAATGATTTATATTATTCTTATCCAAAAACGATTTAATACTTTCTTTGTTCTTTATGGTAAAAGTTCTTCTTTTTTCATTTTTTAACACCACAAACAGTCCATGGTCATTTCCTAGAACATAACTAATTCCATATTTTTTAGAATACCTAAGCCCCCAACCCCAAAAATCTGTAATTGGGTCGATTTTTACTATTTGTACCGTAGCTACCTCATTCCAATAAATTCGCTTTTTCTTGAAATGGAACGGAAAAAACTGGTATTCTAAATATTCTGGATGCAAGTGTATTTTTAACCGAAGTAACAACAATAACAAAATTATAGGAGTAAGAATACAGAAAAAAGTTATATCTATTACTTCTTTATACAAAAATAGTACGACTAACAGCTGTACACAAAGAATTATTAGTATAAATTTAGGCATTCTTGAAACTTCCACCACATCACTATTTTGCATAATTAAATAAATTTAAAATCTCTTAAAAATAGAACAGATATTTTTAACTGAAAACAAAAGCCCCCTTTTTCTTACAAAGAAAAAAGGGGTACAATCAATATTAACAACAAAAAAACTACGCGTCCAACTCTCCAGCAATGATATTCATACTAGCCATAGTAATCAAGGCATCGGAGAATAATGAATTTTTGATAATTTCGGTATAAGCCTGATAATATATAAAGCAAGGTCTACGGAAATGCAGTCGGTACGGCGTACGGCTTCCGTCTGTAATTAGGTAAAATCCTAATTCGCCATTACCACCCTCTACTGGAAAATACACCTCTGTTACTGGCACAGGTACTTCGCCCATTACAATTTTGAAATGGTAAATCAAGGCTTCCATATTAGTATATACATCTTCTTTTGGAGGCAGGTGGTATTCTGGTACATCGGCATGGAACTCATCGCCTTCAGGCATTTTGTCAAGAGCCTGACGAATGATGCTCAAACTCTCCCATACCTCTTTGTTACGCACACAGAATCTGTCGTAGCAGTCGCCTTGTTTTCCTACAGGGATTTCAAAATCAAAATCTTCGTACGAACAATATGGCGTTGCAATACGCACATCATAGTCCACACCAGCGGCTCTTAAGTTTGGTCCTGTAAAACCATATTCAATGGCACGTTCAGCACTAATTCCGCCTACACCTACGGTTCTGTCCATAAATATTCGGTTACGCGTAAGCATTCCTTCAAATTCTTTCCACGCCACTGGGAACTCTTTCAAGAAAGCATCTAACTTCTTCCAAGCAGCATCGCTCCAAGGTCGTTCAAAACCTCCTATTCTACCCATATTGGTAGTCAGACGAGCCCCACAGATTTCCTCGAATATTTCATAAATTCTTTCTCTGTACTGAAATACGTATAAAAATCCTGTCAAAGCTCCTGTATCAACTCCCAAAATAGAGTTACATATAATATGGTCGGCAATACGAGCCAATTCCATCACAATTACACGCATATATTGTACGCGTTTTGGAATTTCTATACCCAAAGCCTTTTCTAGGGTCATCCACCACCCCATATTATTAATTGGAGCAGAACAATAGTTCAATCTGTCAGTAAGTACGTTAATTTGATAGAAAGGTCTGTTTTCGGCTATCTTTTCAAAAGCTCTGTGAATATATCCCACTGTCGATTCGCCTTCTATCACACGCTCACCATCCATCAAAAGCACATTCTGAAAAATTCCGTGAGTAGCTGGGTGCGAAGGCCCTAAGTTGAGTACCGAGAACTCTCTGTCATCGCCTTCTTCTCTTTGGAATTTCTTAATTTTCTCGTTATATCTTTGTTCTGGATTTACTAACAAATCGTCCGAAATATCTATTTTATTGCTCATAACATTAACTTTGTAATCATAGAAATTATTTGATGGTAGTACGTCCAAAGAATCTATCGTCTTTATCGGTACGATTCATATCTTCCATTGGATATTCTTTGCGTAATGGGAACACGGTCATCTCGTCCATATTGAGAATACGTTTGAGTTGCGGATGACCTTTGAATTTGATTCCGTAAAAATCATAGGTTTCGCGTTCCTGCCAATTTGCTCCTGCAAAAAGTTCAACTACCGATTTTATCTCTGGATTGGTTCCGTTAAGAAAGCATTTGAATCTGACCCTTATATTATCGTACCAATTATGCAAATGGTATACCACCGCAAAACGTTCGCCTTCTGGATAATCTGGATAGTGTACGCCGCATATATCGGTTAGGAAGTTGAATCTGAGTTGGGCATCTTCTTTCATAAACTTCATTAGTTCAAAGTTTTTGGAAGCCTCCACGTCAAAAGACAATATATTATCCGTACCAACATTAATATTTGCCAAGCTATTTGGAAACTGCTCTTGCAAACGTTCTACAATAATTTCGTTAGTTAATTCCATTCTTATCTTTGTTTAAAAGAATTCTTTTTTCTATTTTGATTGTTGAATCAAAACCCAAATATCGGCTTTTTGATTCAATCCATATTCTATTTTCACATTTTACCTTAATCTATAACAGTTGGTTTCAAACAATTCTAAATATTATAATATTTTTGTTCTAAACACTTCTAATCTATGTTATTCGATTAGGATAAATTTTGTTTTTGAAATTTTCCTCAAGAAAATCGTCAGCATATTGATTTTGTTACTATCCGAAGATACAACACTACAAACACCTATCCGACCTTCTTTGTGTTTTTTCAAATTTCCAGCTCACTTATTTAAAACAAGTATTTTTTGAAAAAGCCACAAAACCCTGTTATTCAATTTTATACGATTCTAACAATTTTTTGTACTCCTCCGAGCTACGTCTGGTTACACTTTCGGATTTTACAATTTCTTGCAATTGCAAAATACCGCTCAATATCTGTTCTGGTCTTGGAGGACATCCTGGCACATATACATCAACAGGAATAATTTTGTCAATTCCCTGAAGCACAGAATACGTATCAAACACTCCTCCCGACGATGCACAAGCCCCCACAGCTATTACCCATTTAGGCTCTGCCATTTGCTCATATACTTGACGCAATACTGGAGCTATTTTTTTGGATATCGTACCCATTACCAGTAGCATATCGGCTTGTCGTGGTGAAAAACTCATTCGCTCTGAACCAAAACGAGCCAAATCATAGGTAGCTCCCATAGTAGCCATAAACTCAATACCACAACACGAGGTAGCAAAAGGCAACGGCCATAAAGAATTTGCACGAGCCAAGCCCACTACATCACTCAATTTGGTTGCAAAAAAACCAGGGCCTTCAAGCCCCTCTGGCGCTGCAACCTTTTTTAATTTTGTCGAATCACTCACTTTCGTATATATTTAAAGCAGTTAAACTAATCTTCCCAATCCAAGGCACGTCTACGCATTTCGTAAAGCAAACCTACAATCACGATAAACAAGAATATCCCCATTTTCCAAAGCCCATCAGCTCCCATTTCTTTAAAGTTTACCGCCCACGGATACATAAATATTACCTCAATATCAAACAACACAAACAAAATAGCTATCAAGAAGTATTTAACACTAAAAGGCGTACGAGCATTACCTATAGACTCTATACCACTTTCAAAATTCTTGTCCTTATTTTTGCTAGAACGTTTTGGCCCTAAAAAACTAGATATCAAAATAGAGCCTCCTACAAACCCCGCAGCAACGAGTATCTGTATCAAAATCGGAATAAAATCGATTTGTGTAGATTGCATATTAAAATATATTTTTTCGGACAAAGATACTACTTGATAAATTATTTGACAACAATAAAAACATCAGTACAAAACGAATATGGAAATTTGTACTAATTCTAAATAAGGTTCCTTTTCTTTTTTACCTCAATGGAATACCTCTTTGAGTACTTGTAGTGATTTTGACTTCCGAAAACCGTCTACGTGGGCTGCATAATATTTCAAGATAATATCCAAAAGTTTGGCTCGTTCGGTTCTTGAAAACTCTTTGCTGTTGTTATATGATATTTGCGTAAATAATTTTTTAAACAAATCCGAATCAGCCCTATCCAATGTTGTTAAAGATTCGTACGGAAGAAACACACCCTGTTCCAAGTCAAAATAATCTCCACTTGACACATTGGGATAAAAACCCACATACTGAGTAAGTTCTGCCAAAATATGCAAATAAAAATCAGGGTTGTTTCCCTGAGTATAGAACCACGTTAATCTGTTTTCAAGAAAATCAAACAAATTGCCATTGTTGTCGTTTTCTACCAACAACAAGGACAATACCTCTGCTAAAAAAAACACTTGCGAGGTCTTATTTATATCTGCTCCTACACACGAAAGTA
Organism: Bacteroidota bacterium; assembly: GCA_030528745.1. Lineage (GTDB taxonomy): Bacteria > Bacteroidota > Bacteroidia > Flavobacteriales > Flavobacteriaceae > Flavobacterium. The sequence goes on along the minus strand of JAUMYH010000060.1, from coordinate 7,075 downwards.
TCGGTCTGAGCGATTTGATGTACTCCAATCCGCCCTTATTTTTGTGTTGGGCTTCAATTTCTACAATAGTAAGCAAACCAAAGTACGATGGGTGTAATCTACTTTTGCTTGAGCCATAAACCCCCTTAACAATATACGACTTCAATCCGTCAGAATGGGTCAAACACCTCACTATAAGCGAAGTATCCTTATATTTCACAACGCTTATAATCAACGCTTTAGTCTTTACCAGCATCACCTAACAATCATCACTTTTTTGGTCTTTGTTTCCGATGCGTCTTTGGTGGTTACAAATATCATATACACCCCCGATGCCACCTTGTATTTTCCGAAGGCTGTTGTGTCCCACTCTACCGTACCGCCTTTACTATTGACTTCAAACACCAAATTGCCCGAAATATCTGTAATCTTGACATTGGCTTGGTCTGTTAGTCCTGTAATTTTTACAGTTCCGTTGTACTCTGGCCGCACAGGATTAGGATATACGTACACATTCGCCAAATTGCTCAAAGCCTCTGTTGCCATTCCTTTAAAGGCAACCATTCCTTTGTCGGTTGCGAAAAATACCTCGCCTGTTTGAGGGTTAATATCAATATCTATAATATTGTTGCTCGGAAGGGGCGAATTTTCTTTGGTAAAATGATATATCGTTTCTTGTCCATTTGGCGACACCAAAAACACCCCTGCACCCAATGTTCCCAACCACTTTCTGTCTGCTCCATCTACTTTTATCTTGGATACTGTTTGGCGATACAAAAGCTCTTGAGCCAGTCCGTCTTCAATAATAATAATCGGATTTACCTTTGGCGTGTCATCGGTCATGAATCTGTCTACGGTAGGCAACACACGTAAGCCCCAAGTAGTGCCTATCCAAAGCCTGTTGCTCTTATCTACAGCCACGCTATACACATGGTTGTAAGGTATTCCTCCTTCGTAGGTGGTGATGTTTATTTTTCTATTTTGATGATTTTCGTTAAAACCTATAAGCCCTCTGTTGTTGGTGGCTAACCATTTGGTATTGTTTTTATCTATTATCAGATCGCCATAGTTTACCTCACCCAACACAATGTCGTACGATTCCCATTCTCCAGAATTGCGTTTTACTTTCAAATTTCCGCCATAACCTGCATTGGTAGCCCACAGATTTTTGTTTTTGTCCATCGCTATATTGTGAACTCTAACATCATTGGACAAGTCTTGAGAGTATCCTTCAAGTCCGTTCTGACCTGTATTTGAGGCATTGTAAAGCATCGACACTTGGTCATGTTCTAACATCAAAATCCCTGAATGGTTTGATGCTACATAAGCCACATTTGGATTGGCAAAATCGACCACCACATCAGAAAGGTTTGTTGCCTGATTCAACTCCGAATAATAAATATGCTTCCAACCTTCGGTTGTGAGTTTAGATATGCCGTATTTTCCTAATATCGGATTGTACGGATTGTAAAAATACGAATTATCCCCAAACACACACCACAGGGCATTTGCAGTAGCATTTACACGATACACCTTATTGCGTTGAGGCCCTGCAGGAATGTGCAACTGGTAACTCGAAGCGTTATTGATTGCTACCTCCAACACTCCGTGAGTTTGTGTGCCTACATAAAGTTTTTCGTTTTTCACAATAGCATTTGTGTAGGAAGTTGGTACATAATCCTGACCTATTGTTATTATCTGACCCAATTGAGCATTGTAAACATACACCAAATTACTGGTGGTTACCGTCAGATAATCATTGGCAAAACGCAAATCTTCAACGCTTCCCATAGTCGTAGTCAAGATGTTAGCCTCTCCATTATTGGTAAATCTGTATAGGGTGTTTTCATAACTTCCTATCAGATGTTCTCCTACAGAGGCAATCTGTTGAATATTTCCTGTGTAAAATGTATCCCACGAGTTGTAGTGAATCAAAAAGGGATTTGACAAATTGCCTTGTTTTACACCTTGATTTTGTGTTATGGCATAAATCGTGTTTTGGTGGATTGTTGTAGCCAACACGGGCGTATTAGTCCCTGAGCTTCCGATATAATACGTATCTCCAAACTCTAAGTTTTGAAGATTAAATACCGTTATTCCATAATCTGTAGCGATGTATATTTTGTCTTGATGTTCTGTAAAATGATTAATTTTTTTGAGATTTTGAACATTTGAAATATCATTTACTATATCTACCTTATTGATTATCTTGTTATTATCATTTCCGTCTATTATTATCAATAGTCCGTTACTATTCCCAATAAGTGTTTTGTTATACCCTTTGCTGTGATAGATGGCTGTTATTTGTTCTGTTTTGAGTCCGTCAATCGAATTGATTGTAAAAAGATTATAATCTGTTAAATCTCTTACAAACAGGACGTTCTCGGTGGCTGCAATAATTTGATTTTGAGCCTCTGTTACATCTACCACATTGTTATATGAATAATACGCATTCCAGCTAGAGTTGGTTTGTGCAACAACAGACATCGCACCCAACATATATATTATTAATTGTAATACTCTAAACATCAGATTCTTTTTTACTTTAATTTCTCAACACAAAAACAAGATAAATCTCTTTTGACTATTCTGGTCAAATACTTTGTTCTGCAAACAACATATCCGATTTTGCACCAAGAAAATGAATATTATCCACAAAAATATAAAAAAAATAATACATTCAAACCTTTGTTGAGCAACTTCATTTTTCTTGCCAAATATATTTTTAATCTTTCTACAGAAATTAACCGCCATTCAAATTAATTTTTATGTTTTTAGATTTCATTATTTTTTACTAAATTTGTCTTTATTAACACCCAATACTTAATTAAAATTACTTTAAATATGCTAATGAAATTACATTACCTTTTACTATTATTCATTTTAGGTTACAGCCTAAATGGTCAGACTTCAAAAAAAGTTTTGTTTATAGGCAATAGTTACACGGCTTCCAACAACCTTCCGGGGTTAATACATCAAATGGCGATTTCCACGCAAGACACATTAGTTTACCAAAACCATATACCTGGAGGAGCCACTTTAATGAATCATGCCAATAACCCTGCGGTTTTGGACAAAATCAACAGCAACCAATGGGATTATGTCGTATTGCAAGAACAAAGTCAGATACCCTCATTTCCTGCCTCGCAAATTGAGCAGATTATGTTTCCGTATGCCAACACACTCTGCAATATGATACGTGAAAATTACTCTTGTTCGGTTCCGTTGTTCTACAACACTTGGGGACGAAAAAACGGAGATGCCTCAAATTGTCCAATTCATCCGCCAGTATGCACCTACGAAGGAATGGACAACTTATTACAAGAGCGGTATCGGACAATGGCCGAGCAGAACAACGGCGTAATAGCTCCTGTAGCTGCCGTATGGAGGCATATTCGAGAGAACAACCCTGAGATAGAGCTTTACACCTCGGACGAATCACACCCTTCATTAATTGGGTCGATGGCAGCAGCCTATACTTTCTATACGATTTTGTACCAGAAAAACCCCACAGCGGTTAGCTATAACGCCAACCTAACAACAGCAGTTGCAGATATTTTGAAAAACACCGTCAAAACAGTTGTTTTTGATCAATTGGAAGCGTGGTATTCGGGGGTTCATGACAACTTTGCCTACTTTACACTCGACTATCTTAGCCCTAATCAAATTCATTTTCAAAACAATACACCCTCGGCATCAGGGCTGACTTGGGACTTCGGCAATGGAGACACTTCTGCGGAACAAAACCCTATTTATACATTTTCCCAAAATGGCAATTATACCATAAGCCTCATACTGAACATTTGCAACAAAACATACACCTATAGCCAACAAATTATCATCGACGGTTTGTCAAACAACAACAATGATATTTTAAATTTCACTTGCTACCCCAACCCTGTTACCAACAATTTGTTAATTTCTAGTCCAAACACCATTAATTCTTTAAAAATAATCAACATACAAGGCACTACATTTCTGGAGGTTGCAAACCTTTTGGGAAATAGCCATATTGTAGAGGTATCACATTTGCCCAACGGTATTTATTTTGTACAAACAACTTTTGAAGACAATCGTTTTGCCGTTCAGAAAATTATCAAAAAATAACATTTTCAATCAAAAATCAAATATTTAACTTCGGTGTATAGTGCTTTTGTAATCATTTTTTAATACTTTTGCAGAATACACTTAGTTATCAAAACGACTCTTATTTAATAATTTCATGAAAACAGTAAATGATTTTAATTTTGCAGGTAAAAAAGCAATCATTCGTGTAGATTTTAACGTTCCACTCGATCAGAATTTTAATGTTACAGACACCAATCGTATTGAGGCAGTTAAGCCAACCATCGACAAAGTGCTAAGCGATGGAGGTAGCGTGATTCTGATGTCTCACCTTGGTAGACCGAAAGCTCAAGAAGATAAATATTCATTAAAACATATCGTACCAGCTGTAAATCAGATTTTGGGCAAACCTGTTCAATTTGCAACAGATTGTATTGGTACTGAGGTTGAAAAACTAGCCCATAACCTTCAGGCTGGAGAAATTTTATTATTGGAAAACCTGCGTTTTCATAAAGAAGAAGAAGCAGGAAATGTTGATTTTTCTAAAAAATTAGCCTCACTTGGCGACATCTACATCAACGATGCCTTCGGAACGGCTCACAGAGCTCATGCCTCAACCACGATTATTGCAGACTTTTTTGAAAATCAGAAGTGTTTCGGTTATTTATTAGCAAAAGAAATCGAGAGTATCGACAAAGTTCTGAAAAATTCTGAAAAACCTGTAACGGCTATTTTAGGAGGTTCTAAAGTATCTTCAAAAATAACCGTAATCGAAAATATATTAGACAAAATTAACCACCTGATAATCGGAGGAGGTATGACCTTTACCTTTATTAAAGCTCTTGGTGGCGAGGTTGGAAATTCGATCTGCGAAGATGATAAACTCGAGTTGGCTTTAGAAATTTTGAAAAAAGCCAAAGCAAACAATGTGAAGGTGCATATTCCAGTTGATGCGGTTATAGCAGACCATTTTTCTAACGATGCCAATACCCAAATCGTTGATAGCTATTCTATTCCTTCAGGTTGGCAAGGTTTAGATGTTGGACCAAAAACATTAGAAGATTTCCGCAAGGTGATTGCTGATTCCAAAACAATTCTTTGGAATGGCCCTTTGGGTGTGTTTGAAATGGAAAAATTTGCTCAAGGAACCATCACTTTGGGCGATTATATAGCTGAGGCTACTAGCAAAGGAGCTTTCTCGCTTGTTGGCGGAGGCGACTCGGTGGCCGCTGTTAAACAATTCGGACTTGAGCCTAAGATGAGTTACGTATCGACTGGTGGCGGAGCTATGCTTGAGATGCTTGAAGGCAGAATATTACCAGGAATTAATGCTATTTTAAAATAATTTGATTTCCCATACAATATTCTTTAAAAAACAAAGTTATAGTTTTATTTTTGCATTATCTCAAAATATAACACATCTAAACAAAAAGGCAACTTATGAAACTGAATATCAATAAAAAATGTTTGTTGTTACCATTGCTTACGTGTAGTCTTACCACCATAGGACAGGAAGCAAAAACGATGAACATCGACTCGTTAAAAGCTACTTTTGTACGCCACGAGAAAATAAACAAAATTGATAATCTATGGATTAAAGAATTAGCAAACACCCACGATTTGTCAGAGGCTATGTTTGCCGATATACAGAATATCAATCTTGACAAAGAGGTTGAGTTTGAACTCTCGACTTCTTTACTCAAACAACGACTCAACAAACTAGACGAGAACTCCCCTTTTAACATAGAATACAATCCTGCCTTGGAAAATGTTATCAAATCTTTCTTAAAAAACAGAAAGAAATCAATGGGGAAACTCATGGCTTTGTCTGAATACTACTTCCCTCTTTTTGAAGAAAAATTAGCCAAACACAATATCCCTATGGAATTAAAATATTTGGCTATCATCGAATCGGCACTTAACCCAAGAGCCGTTTCTAAAATGGGAGCTTCAGGATTGTGGCAATTTATGTTGCCTACAGGAAAGGCTTACGGACTAGATGTGGATTCGTACGTGGACGAAAGATACGACCCTATTAAGGCTACTGAAGCCGCTTGTGAATATCTGTCGAGCTTGTACAAAATGTACGAAGATTGGGATTTGGCTTTGGCAGCTTACAATGCAGGGCCTGGTAACGTCAATAAGGCTATCCGCCGATCGAACGGATACAAAAATTATTGGAACATTCGTAAAAATCTACCCAAAGAAACCCAAGGATATGTACCTTTGTTCTTGGCAACTATGTATATTTTTGAATACCACAAAGAACACAATATCATTCCGCAAAGAGCCACTGTAAAACGTATCGAAACAGACACCATTCATCTTAAACGCAAAATGTCATTTGAACAAATTGCTAATTTGGTCGATATTTCTGTCGAAGAGATTCGTTTTATGAATCCTTCGTACAAGTTGGATATTATACCATATTCGTCAGAAGAGCCTAATTACCTGCGTTTGCCTGTAGATAAAATCGGATTGTTTGTTTCTAACGAAAATAAAATTTATGCTTATGTCGATGCTATTCACAACTCTCGCGAAAAGGTATTGCCTTTTACCGAAACAACCGTAGCATCAACCAACACCAAAGGCAAAAACACCGCAAAAAAGAAAACGACCAAATATCACACCATCAAAAAAGGTGAAAATCTGAGTTCTATCGCACGAAAATACGGCGTTACGGTGAATAACCTCAAAAAATGGAACAATATAGCAGGTTCTAATATTAAGGTAGGCGGAAAACTAAAAATTATGTAATTTTTTTCATATATTTATTGTTAAGTTAAAAAGGACAGTCCAAATTAGGGCTGTCTTTTTTGTTTTGGCAGATTATCGCATCTTTTCTTATATTATTTATGGGCTAAATCTGCCATTTTTAAACCACTTCTGAACATCTCTCCTTAACACGAGATTTTAAGTGAAATTAACTGTCTTTCTGAATGAAAAATGGAGCGTTTCCGCCTGAAAGCCTAACATTATTCTGTTTATTTTAAAAAGCTACCCTCTCTTGAAACAAAATTTCCGAGATGAG
>JAUMYH010000004.1 GCA_030528745.1 Bacteroidota bacterium | reverse complement strand
TTGATTAAGCTGTTATTCTGTTTATTGGTAAAAAATTTTGTGTGCATTTTTGTTTTTATCCTACTATAAAAAAAAGCATTTCTAATACAATTCAAAGGTATTGCTTTTTGTCATTACATAACGAATTATTTCGTTAAAATCAAATTGTTTTCTAACATCTAACACTATAAAAAAACTGGTTATCAAGTATATAATTAATAAAGAAGTAAAAAACTTATCTCTCTACTCCATAGTCGTCTGCACGATATACATTGTCATCTCCCTCTAATATCTGCAGATAACTCCTGTATCTACTCCAAAAGATTCGGTCTTCCTCCAACGCCTTTTTAACAGCACAATTAGGCTCGTTCTTATGCAAACAATTATGATACTTACATTCTGATTTAAGTTTGAACATTTCAGGAAAATAATCTGTAACTTCAGAAGGCGAAATATCAACCATACCAAAACCTCTGATTCCTGGTGTGTCTATAATCTGAGCCCCAAATGACAAATCATACATTTGAGCAAAAGTAGTTGTATGTTGTCCTTGCTTATGCACTTCCGAAACTTCTGCGGTCTTCAGATTTAGAGATGGTTCCAAAGTGTTTATCAATGTAGACTTACCCACTCCCGAATGCCCTGCAAATATGTTTATTTTGCCTTGCATCATCATCTTTAATTCTTCAATACCTTGATTTTGTGTTGCCGAAACCCTAAGGCATTTATAACCTATAGAAGTATAAATATGCTCCAAAAACGATTCATTCACTATAGACTCTGCATCTAAAGTGTCTATTTTATTGAAAACGATAACCGCCTTAATATTGTATGCCTCTGCAGTTGCCAAAAATCTGTCTATAAAAGTAGTGGTCGTAACTGGATAATTCAGCGTAACGAGCAAAAACAACTGGTCGATATTTGAAGCTATGATATGAACCTGCTTTGACAGGTTTACTGACTTACGAACAATATAATTTGTACGATTGTGAATCTTGGTAATCAATCCAAAAACCTCGTCGGACGAACTGTCCAACTCAAAATCTACCCTATCTCCTACAGCTAGTGGATTTGTACTTTTTATACCTTTTATCCTAAAATTTCCTTTTATTCTAGAAGGATACATTGTCCCATCTTGGGCTTTTACCCAATACCAATTTCCCGTTGATTTGTATATTATTCCTTCCATAAGACTTCAATTTTTATAGCAATTGCGATGGCTAATATACAAAATAAATTTCCAATAATAAAAAAATCCTTAATAAGGGGACTTATTAAGGATTTTACTCTCTATTTTTCTAAAATTACGCTTCAAAAGGAACTATAGAAACATACGATTTGTTGTCTTTTTTCTTTTGGAATTTCACAATACCATCTATTTTAGCATGTAATGTATGGTCTTTACCTACATAAACATTCTCACCAGCATTGTGTTTTGTTCCTCTTTGTCTAACGATAATATTACCCGCTATTGCAACTTGTCCTCCGTAAATTTTCACACCCAAACGTTTCGAGTGAGACTCTCTACCATTCTTCGAACTACCGACACCTTTCTTATGAGCCATAATATTTTATTTTTAAAATTCCTGTTCTAAATTTAGTTTTCTTTACCTCCGTTTAATTCGTCTTGCCACTTTTTAAGTTCGTCCCACTTACCTGCAGCTGCCAATTCAGCTTGTTTTGCCCAAGTAGTAGGGTCTAAATGTGCCAAAGTAGCACTTGCAGCCACTAAAACATTTTTAATTTCTTCTGCACTTTTGGTCGCCAATTTTGCAAATGTATCTATACCTGCATTAACCAACGCTTCTGACGCTTTAGGACCTATACCTTCTACTTTAGTCAAATTATCTGGCTTAACTTTAGCCTCTGATTTTGACTCAACCTTTTTAGTCTTTGCCTCTGCCTTAACACCATTTGCAGAAACTGATACAATCTCCACTTGTGTTAGAGCCTGACGATGACCATTCTTTTTCTTGTATCCTTTTCTTCTTTTCTTTTTGAATACAATTACTTTATCTCCCTTTAGGTGTTTTAATACTTTTGCCTCTACTGAAGCTCCTTCTATAGCTGGGGCGCCAATTGTAATTGCTCCTGCATTATCCAAGAAAAGTACTTTTTCAAAAGTAACTTTATCTCCTTCTGCTGCATCTAAACGATGTACAAATACTTTTTGGTCTTTACTTACTTTAAATTGTTGCCCTGCTATCTCTACGATTGCATACATAAATAAAATATTTTAGTTATTAATTCGGTCTGCAAATATACAACTTATTCTGTCATTTACAAATTATTTTTATTAAAAAAATTGACTATCTACATTTGAAGCGGCTCTTACTCCTGATATTTTATTTTGTTTTACGAAGCGTTTCCACAAACTGCACCACACCACTATACGAAATTGGTCTACCTTTAAATCTGGCTAAGGTTAATTTTTTTTCTTGTTCAGTAGCTTTTAACTGATTTAGAATATTCATGATGTGCATTTTCATATGTCCTTCTTGTATCCCAGTGGTTATGAGCGAATTTAGTGCTGCAAAGTTTTGAGCCAAACCCGTAGCGGCTACTATTTGCATCAACTCCTCAGCCGATGGTTTTTCAAGCATATCCAACGAAAAACGCACCAATGGATGCAATGAGGTTAGCCCTCCTACTGTACCTAAAGCCAAAGGCACATCGAGCCAAAACCTAAAAATTCCCTCTTTTAGCTCTGCATACGAAAGACTGCTGTAACGCCCTGTTTTAGACGCATAGGCATGTACTCCTGCCTCCACTGCTCTAAAATCATTACCTGTTGCCAACACTACAGCATCTATTCCGTTCATTATCCCTTTATTGTGTGTTACTGCTCTAAAAGGCTCTACATGAGCTATTTGAACAGCATAGATGAACTTTTGAGCATATTCAGCATCTATATTAAGTTCCTCTACAGGACACGACACCTCCGCCCTTACCAAACAATTTGGAACATAATTTGACAGTATGCTCATCACAATATCTATATGCTGTTCTTGGGTTGAAAACAAATCGTATCGGAGAGCCTCTTGCTTTAATATCTTTGCAATTTCTTCCAAACAAGTATTAATAAAATTAGCCCCCATACTATCTTTGGTCTCGAAAGTAACATGCAATTGATAATAATTGTCCAATAGCGTTGTCTTATCTTCCAGAACTATATCCAAAATACCTCCGCCACGCTTACGCATATTGGCAGTGATATTATCGGTTTGCTCAAACAATAAGGGTTTGAGATATTGAAAAAAGGCATTCAGTTTATCTTTATCACCTTTGTACACAAAATGTACTTGCCCTATTTTTTCTGTACCTATAATACTAGTCTTAAAGCCTCCTCTATCAGTCCAAAACTTAGCTGCCTTGGCTGCAGCAGCCACCACAGAACTTTCCTCTACAACCATCGGAACGGTGTAATATTTATTGTTAATCAAGAAGTTAGGAGCTATTGCATAAGGAAAATAAAAATTAGAAATTGTATTTTCGATAAAATCATCGTGCAACTTTTGTAACTCTTGATCTGTATTCCAATATTGTTTTAGAGTTTTCTCCGCGTGTGAATCGCCTTGAAAATATTCAGACAATATCCACTTTATTTTTTCTTCTTTGCTTAATTTTGAAAATCCTGATAAGGCTTGACTCATTATTTGATGTATAAGGAAATAATTATTTTTTTAACTCTACTTTTAATTCTTCCAAAAATGGAAGTAAGTCGTCAATCTCGACATGCTCCATAACTATAATTTTGTACCATTTGTTATCTGCATTGTCGTGTTCTTGCGGAACTAAATGATATTTATGAGCCAATTGTTCTGACACAAATTCAGATTTAAGCGTAACAATATTCATAAATGGTTCTCTGAAATAACCAACCCCCAATTTATCCAACTCCTCACAGAGCCAAGATGTACGCATTTGTAAGACATCTATATTTTCTTTCCAACCATAATAACCATAGGCAAACAATATCGACCATACAGCCACTACATTTGCACCCGAACGCGATCCGCACAAGGTCAAATCCATTCCTTCAACATAAGCTGCCTCTTTGGTTAGTACATTGTCTATCAAGCCTTTTCTACAGATGAAAATACCTGTTCCGTAAGGAGCTCTCAACATTTTATGAGCATCAATAGTAATTGAACTTACTTTCGGATTTTCAAAATTGATAGTACTCGAAGTATTGCTAAACGGATAAACAAAACCTCCATAAGCCGCATCAATATGTAATTTGTACATCAATCCTTCCGCTTCCAAAATATCCGTATATACGTTTATGTTATCCACAGAACCAAACATCGTAGTACCCATATTGGCTACAACTATAAAGTATTTTTTACCCTTAGCTTTTTGTTCCTTAACCAACTCTTCCAGAGCTTTTTGATCAATTTCTCTTGTTTCAAAAACAACTGGAATACGAACCCAATCTACAGAAAGTATGTTTGAGCCTTTAGGAATAGAATAATGCGTATCTTCGGAAGTGATAATTACAATTTCATCTATTTTAGCATGATATTTTTTTTGGAAAAAATTTCGATACATCCAAAGAGCCTGAATATTAGCTTCGGTTCCTCCTGTGGCTACATATCCATCAAAAGCATCTTTTTCTGCCTTGAAAATATCTACCGCCAAAACATCAAGCACTTCTCTCTCTAGGGTTTGAGTTCCCCTAAAAGCCCTTTCAGAAGTGCCTAGTGTATGACAACCTATATTGTTCGGATTAGCTACAAACGCCTGAAGTATAGGAGCATCTTTCAAAAAAGGCATTTCGTCATTGAATACCTTGGTGTCCAACCTTGAGGCGGGATATCCCAACGAAATATCATTTGCAAAATCAATAACTTCCACAAGAGCCTCTTCTATACGTACTTGTCGTTGATGGGCTGATATTTTTTTCCAATAATTCATATCGTTTCTATTTTTATTTTTTATTTCAAGCTATTTATACTTTGTTCTAACATTGCTATTTTGGCTATCGCATCGGCCTGTTTTTTACGTTCATTGGCTATCACTTGCTCTGGAGCTCCATCTACAAACTTCTGATTTGATAGTTTTTTATTAACACTTTCCAAAAATCCTTGAGTATATTTAAGCTCTTCCTCTAATTTTTCAAGTTCCTGAGCCACATTAATATTCCCTTTAATAGGAATAAAATATTCGTTTGATTTTACTCTAAATCCTAAAGCCCCTTGTATTGATTTTTCAACATATATCACTTCTGTTATATTACACATTTTAGACAAAATAACATCTAGAGCAGTGCCTTTACGTTCATTGTTAATCACATAGAGTTGTAATGCTTCTTTAAAGGCTATATTTTTATCTTTTCGGATTGTACGTACTGCCGAAATTACCTCCGAGGTAAATTCAAAATCATCAATCAGCTGATTATCATATGAATCAACTTTAGGATAAGTTGCCACTATCAACGCCTCTTGTATATTTCGTTCTTTGATATGTTGCCAAATCTCCTCTGTTACAAAAGGCATAAAAGGATGAAGCAACTTCAATCCGTTTTCTAAAATCTGAATTGTTTTATTATAAGTTAAAATATCTATAGGCTGTTGATAACCAGGCTTAATCACTTCTAGATACATTGAGCAGAAATCGTCCCAAATAAACTTATACGTTGCCATCAAAGCGTCTGACAATCTGTACTTATCGAAGTCTTCATCAATTTGCTTGAGCGTTTTGTTAAACTTACTTTCAATCCAAGCAATAGCCTGATTGGCATACTTTGGCTGTGGAATATCTTGTATTTCCCAACCTTTAATCAACCTAAAAGCATTCCATATTTTATTCACAAAAGCCCGTCCTTGACTACAAAGTTCTTCATCAAACAAAATATCATTCCCTGCCGAAGCACTCAATAATAAGCCACAGCGTACGCCGTCTGCCCCAAACTTCTCAATCAAATCAAGTGGATCTGGCGAATTGCCCAAAGATTTGGACATTTTGCGTCTTTGTTTATCTCTCACAATCCCAGTGAAATACACATTTTTAAACGGCACTTTGTCTTTCCATTCCAACCCTGCCATAATCATTCTCGCCACCCAGAAGAAAATAATATCTGGACCTGTTACCAAATCTACCGTTGGATAATAATAGTTAATATCCTTATTTTCAGGAACTAAAAGCCCATCAAATACCGACATCGGCCACAACCACGAAGAAAACCAAGTATCGAGAGCGTCTTCGTCCTGACGAAGGTCAAATCCTCCCCTAACCCCTTCCAAAGAGGGGAATTTTTCCAATGCTAATTTTCGTGCTTCTTCCTCATTTTCAGCCACAACAAACTGCCCTTCTAGCTCTTTTGGTAGCTTTCCTCCTTCGGAGGGATTGAGGGGGGAGATATAGTAGGCAGGAATTTGCTGTCCCCACCACAACTGACGCGAAATATTCCAGTCTCGGATGTTTTCCATCCAATGTTTGTAGGTATTTTTGAATTTTTCAGGGTGGAATTTCACCTCATCGTTCATCACCACATCAAGGGCAGGTTTGGCGATTTCGGACATTTTTAGGAACCATTGTTGAGAAATTTTTGGTTCAATTACCGCACCTGTACGCTCCGAAGTTCCCACTCTGTTTACATAATCTTCGGCTTTGAGCAACAAGCCTTTTTCTTCCAACTCTTTGGCGATTTCCTTACGAACCTCAAAACGATTTTTCCCTGCATAATGCATACCGTGTTCGTTCAGATTTCCATCATCATCTAAGGAATCAATAATTTGTAAATGGTGTTTTTGCCCAATTTCATAGTCGGCAATATCGTGTGCTGGTGTAATTTTCAGTACTCCCGTTCCAAACTCAATGTCTATATATTCATCTTCGATAATCGGAATTATGCGGTTTACAATCGGCACGATGACTTTTTTTCCTTTCAGGTGGGCGTATCGTTCGTCATTGGGATTGATACACACCGCCACATCACCGAAAATCGTTTCAGGACGCGTGGTAGCCACGACAAGGAATTCCTCTCCCCCAGCCCCTCTCCCAAGGAGAGGGGAGTTTTCTGGTGTGTTATCATCTACGATATAATATTTAAGGTAAAAAAGTTTTCCGTTTTGTTCTTTGAAGATAACCTCTTCGTCAGAGATGTTGGTTTTTGCCTCTGGGTCCCAATTGACCATTCGGTAACCTCTATAAATCAAGCCTTTGTTGTACAAATCCACAAACGATTTGATGACTTGTTCGGACAATTTCGATTCCATCGTGAAACGCGTTCTGTCCCAATCGCACGAGCAACCGAGTTTTTTCAATTGTTCCAAAATCGTTCCGCCGTATTTGTGCGTCCAATCCCACGCGTGTTTTAGAAATTCTTCGCGTGTAATATCACTTTTGTTGATGCCCTCCGATTTTAGTTTTGCCACCACTTTTGCCTCCGTAGCTATGGAAGCGTGGTCAGTACCTGGCACCCAACAAGCGTTGAATCCTCTTAATCTGGCACGGCGAATCAATACATCTTGAATGGTATTGTTGAGCATGTGTCCCATGTGAAGCACCCCAGTTACATTAGGAGGCGGAATCACAATGGTGTAAGGTGGTCTATCGTCTGGAATGGATTTGAAATATTTATTATCTAACCAATATTGATACCATTTTTCTTCTACCTTATTAGGTTCAAATTGTGCTGGAATTGTCATTATTCTCTATTTTATTTGTAGGAGCAAAGTTAATTTTTTTATCATAATCAATCACAAATATTTTTCAGTAAATTATCAACCATTGTAATTTTAATCCAACAATAAGTCAATATTTTCAACAGGTCTGCCTATCACCGCTCTGTTCCCTTTTACTATTATGGGTCTTTCGATAAGATTGGGGTGCATTACCATCAAATCGATAATCTGCTCGGACGAAAGTATTTTATCCTTATATTTTTCCTTCCAAATAGCCTCATTTTTACGCACCAATGCTTCAGCAGGTATCTGTAATTTTGTCAATAATTCTGTTATCTGTTCTTTGGTTAAAGTCTCTTGAAGGTACAAAACTGTTTTAAATTGTACCTGTTTCTGCTCCAAATACGATACGCTTTGTCTTGATTTACTACATTTTGGATTGTGATAAATTTCTATCATTAGACTACTTTTTATACTTTTGTACAAAAGTATTTAATTTTTAAAAAATCTAAAAATAATTTATGTATATCAAACAAGCTCTTTTAGGTAAAAATGATTGGTGGCGTACATTGCTTATCCTCCTTATTTGTTTAGCTCCTTTACTTATCAATTTGTTGTATTTTTTGGTTCTTTCACCTGAGGAACTCGATGCTATGTTCCGAAAAACACAATTATTTAAAAACAAGAACCTTAATCTCATATTAAACCTCGTTGGGTTTGTGTTCTTTTTGGGTATATTCTTCGCTTTATTTTTGCTCTTGCACAAACGCAATCTTCTGAATTTGACTACATCTCGAAAAAAAATTGATTTTAAACGCATTTTTTTCTCGTTTTCGATTTTATTTATGATGCAGATAGCCGTGTTTGGCATTTCATACCTAAATAACAGCTCGAATATTACTTGGAACTACAATCCCTCACAGTTTTGGATATTGGTAATCATTGCCATATTATTGCTCCCTATCCAGATTGGCTTTGAAGAATACATATTCAGAGGCTATCTTCAACAACAAATCGGTAATTACTTCAACAACAAATGGTTGGCTCTTATCATTTCAGGAATATTATTTGGAGTGGTACACAGTGCAAATCCTGAAGTTAGTCAGATTGGCTTTAAGATGATGATATTTTATATCGGAACTGGACTACTGCTCGGCTACATCACGCTTCTGGATCAAGGACTCGAATTGTCCATCGGATTTCATTTCGCTAATAACCTCATTGCCTGTCTATTAGTTACCACAGACTATTCCGCCTTACAAACGGAGGCTCTTTTTAAATACGTTGGCGATATTGACAAAACCGAACTTTTTACACAAACTTTTATTGAAATGACGCTTGTTTATTCTATTTTTTTCTTCATTTTAGCCAAAGTCTACAAGTGGAAGAATTGGAAACTTCGTTTTACTAACACTATCGAATAACTTTATGAATTGCAGTTTTACATTTGAAAACCAAACCATAACCATTGACCAAAACTCGTACAAAATCACATCGGAAAAAAGTTGTGAAAATGCCTATTTTGACGATATAATCAGATTTCTTGACGAGTGGTTTTCCGACAAACCTACCATTGAGGTACAAACTTCGGGAACCACAGGAACTCCCAAAAGAATTTTGATACAGAAAGAACGAATGATACATTCTGCTTTAGCCACTGGAAAATTTTTACAACTATCAGCCAACGATAGGACGTTGTGCTGCTTACCCATTTCATTCATAGCAGGTAAAATGATGCTGGTTCGAAGTATCGTCCTAGGACTCAAAACATTAATTGTCGAACCCAGTGCAATGCCTTTCAAGAATATTCAAGAGTGTTTTGATTTTACTGCCATTACACCAATGCAAGCACAACTATCCATTGAAAAACTGAGTTTATTTAAAAATATACTTATCGGAGGTTCTAAAACCGAAATCGATTTAGAACAAAAACTATTGACAATTCCTTCTAATATTTACGAAACCTTCGCCTCCACCGAAACCTTATCGCACATTGCCCTCCGCAAAATAGGAAATCAACACTTTGAAACACTGCCCGAAATTACCATCGATACGACTTCGGATAACTGTCTAATCATTAACGCCCCTAAAATTCTGGAAAAGCCCCTAAAGACCAATGATATTATAAACAAAATATCCGATACCCAATTCAACTGGATTGGTCGATTGGACAACGTGATTAACAGTGGTGGCATCAAAATTTTTCCTGAAAAAATCGAAGAAAAACTCCAAAAACACATCAATCGGGAATTTATCATCAAAGGGGTTCGCGATCATCTTTTGGGTGAAAAAGTTGTGCTTTTTATACAAGGAGAATCTTATAATATAGATTGTTCTATTTTTGATATTTTAGAAAAATACGAACGCCCTAAAGAAGTTATTTTTGTAAAACATTTTCCAAAAACACCAACAGGAAAGATTCAGCGAAATCAAGTTGGACTTTAAAGTCTATTTTTGTAAATTTGTACAATAGTCAATCTAAATACTTATGAAAAAAATACTATTCCCTGTCGATCATTCCAAAATTTCCAAATCGGCTTTTGTCTATGCCCTAAGTTTGGCAAACACATACCAAACGAGTCTTACCATATTTCATCTAAACGGCAGTATATCTGTAGAATGTATTGAGCAGATGAATCAGATTGTTGCATCGCACGAGGAAGATGTTAATCTGGAACATCTTGTAAAAGATTCTCAAAACCGAACTATTGAGGAAACCATCAAAAATCAGCATATTGATGCGGTGGTACTTCCGTCAAAAAAATCGGATAACGCCAATGAAGTTCTTGTAGGAGTGCTACTTAGCGAAGTTATTGCCAACGCCAAATCGTTGGTGTTTATCATTCCTGAAAATTATACGCCACATCAGACCACCAATATCACTTTTACCACCCGATTTAGAGATAAAGACAAAAAAGCTTTGGACAAATGTCTTTCGATTGCTAAAACCATGGGAGCTACAGTAAACTGCTTACATATTAATAATGGCACTGAAGACAATACCGCAAAAATGGAACAGTGGAAAGAACTTTACAAAGATGAAAACATTAATTTTCATATTATCAAAAGCTCTGACCCTCAGAATGCGATATTGAACTACATTCAAGAAAATCAAGCCGATTTGTTGGCTATACTAACCTATAAACGCAGTTTTTTTGAGGAGATATTTCGCAAAAGTACAGCTCAAAAGATTTCGTATTACACCTCCGTACCTACTTTGGTCATACACGAAACCGATGTTATCTAACCCCATTAACAACAGGTCAAAGAATCATACACACGGCAGAGATGTCGTGTTTTTTTATATCTATTTTGATTGATACACTAAGACTGTAAAATTACAGCTAATCTGTTTAACACTCCAATTTGCTTGGTATCTACATCTATTTTCTCCAATAAGTTTCATTTCCAAAAGAGCTAAAAACAAAGAAGCTGCCCTTTTCGGACAGCTTCTCTTTTAAAAAACAACCTTTATATTAAACACGATGTCATTTCTTAAAAATCTCAGAAATTTAGTTTTTCACTACCTTACTCAGATTAACAGAACCATTTTCATTAACTACTTTTACGATATAGTTTCCTGCTGGTAATACCGACATATCTATAATTACTTGCTCTGAACCTACCAACTGATTTACTACTACTTGTCCTAATAGATTTACTACTTGAACTTCTTTTATCAATTGATCAGCAAAAATATTTAGGCTATCGTATACTGGATTTGGATATACGCTCAAATGAGTTGCTGTATCTACAGAATTTGTAGATAATCCTACTTCTACTTCAATAGCTAAAGCTGGGCTTACACAATCATTTACAGTCTGCGTTACATAATATGTAGTTCCGTTTTCAGCAACTGTAGTAGCAGGTAACTGATTTTGTAACGCTGCATCTGAATACCAAGTTAAATTCTCACCCATTACCTCCAAATCTGCCAAGGTTTGCCCTTGTGTAAGGGTTTGATTAGCTGCACCTGTTGGAGCTTGTACTCCTGCACATGGGTCATTAACCGTTACAACCACTGCTAAAGCTGGACTCACACAATCATTTACAGTCTGTGTTACATAATATGTAGTTCCGTTTTCAGCAACTGTAGTAGCAGGTAACTGATTTTGTAACGCTGCATCTGAATACCAAGTTAAATTCTCACCCATTACCTCCAAATCTGCCAAGGTTTGCCCTTGTGTAAGGGTTTGATTAGCTGCACCTGTTGGAGCTTGTACTCCTGCACATGGGTCATTAACCGTTACAACCACTGCTAAAGCTGGACTCACACAATCATTTACAGTCTGTGTTACATAATATGTAGTTCCGTTTTCAGCAACTGTAGTAGCAGGTAACTGATTTTGTAACGCTGCATCTGAATACCACATTAAGTTTTCTCCTGTAACCTGAAGATCTGCCAAGGTTTGTCCTTGTGTAAGGGTTTGATTTGTTGCTCCCGTTGGCAAATCTATTGTTCCGCAAGGCTGTGTCCCTACTACCAAATTCACATCAATAGTTACACCATATTGTCCACTATAACACGGTTTTGGAGATTCTTGTCCCACATCTGCACTACCTATTCTCATTTTATACTCACCAGGAGTAAGAGATGGTAAAACGAAAGAAGCATCTAACACAGATGGCACAACATGAGTAGATACCCCTGAAAACAATATTTCGGTCTGATTATCAAACACACCATCTCTATTAAGATCTACCCAAATATGTGCATCATAACTATAAGCGGTTTCGAAAGTTATTGAACATACAACTTGTCCTGGAATTACACTCACTTGGTTATTATATTCATAATAAGTTACATCTTCAACTGGAAATGTAGTAGTTCCAATCGTAACAGATGTAATACCTTCACCATCATTACTAGTAGGAACAGAAGTACAGTATCCTAATCTAAAATCAAATACAGGAGACCACCCAGACATTTCTGTATCACATATCGCCCTAACATAATACTGATAATCTGTATACATCATAAGACCAGTAAACTGATACGAATTAGAGGCTACTGAAATAGGAGTTGCATTATTAGGTTCAAAACCAGCTTCTCCAATTACTAATTCATAACTAGATGAATCTCCTTCCCACAATAAAGTCCCATTTCCAAACAAATCGGTATCCGCTATAGCAAGATTCCAAGGAGCTGGACAAGTAACAGTCGATTCAGGTATAACTATAACAATAGATGCTTCCAATTCTGCTGGATTAGGTTGACCATCTATAGGTTCCCAACTAGCAGAAGAATCTGTATCACTTCCATCATTCGGACTTTCTCCATTATTATCCGCTATTACTTGATCATCTACCTTTATTTGAATCTTTGTTCCATCCCAACCATCTGCAAATCGATCATAACAATTTACATAATAAGTACCAGGAGTCAAACAAACACTGACGTTATTTAGTAAGCCAGAACCATTTCCATAAGATCCACTACCTTGCCCCCACACTTGCTGACCACCTCCATTAATTTCTGTTGTGATGTTTACCCATTTTTCAGAATGATACATTCCTCCATAAGTTCTAATTTTAACTTCAGTCTGTCCTATAGTACATTGAGCACTAACCTCTAGCCCCATCAACCCAGCCATAGCAAGAATCCCTCCTACCAAAACGCCTTTTAACCGCTTTTCTAATTGTAATTTTTTTAACATAACTTCTATTTTTAGCATTTAACATACCGTAAATTTATAAAAAAACTATATCACTTCCAAATTATTTTTCAACCACTAAATTATTTTTTTTTTTATCAATTATTTTCATTATGTTAAATTACTAAAAAAAAACAATAAATAATATTGATTCTCCAAACGCATCACACTAATAATTCTACAAAAAACAACATAACTATAAATATGTTAAAACTTACACTTTATTATCTTTTAGATGAATTATAAATAAAAAAGCCCAACTAATTGGACTTCTTTACTATTGATCAAATTAAATATCAATCAATTAAAGTGGACATCCTATTGACCTTTATCATTAATGTCTCTGCTCCTTGTTCAAAATCCATAAAAATCTCATCGCCAATAGCTATTTTAGAGGTAATAATCTCTTCGGCTAACAAATCTTCAACATATTTCTGAATTGCCCTTTTGAGTGGACGAGCCCCAAACTGCTTATCGTATCCTTTCTCGGCAATAAATGCAATTGCTTTTTCAGAAAGTTTAAGTGTATATCCCAAATCGGTCAATCTCTTATAGAGTTTTTCCAACTCAATATTAATTATCTTGTCTATATGTTCTTTTTCAAGAGCCTTAAATATGATAATATCGTCAATTCTGTTCAAAAATTCAGGAGCAAATGCCTTCTTTAAAGCACCCTCTATCACACTTTTGGCATGTTCGTCTGTCTGCGAGATTCTGGCTGCTGTACCAAATCCTACTCCTTGACCAAACTCCTTGAGCTGACGCGTTCCTATATTGGAAGTCATAATAATAATGGTATTTTTGAAATCGACCTTTCTGCCCAAACTATCGGTCAAGAAGCCATCGTCAAGCACTTGAAGCATCATATTAAATACATCTGGATGAGCCTTTTCTACCTCGTCTAACAGTACCACACTATAAGGTTTGCGTCTTACTTTTTCGGTAAGTTGTCCTCCTTCCTCATAACCTACATACCCCGGAGGAGCACCAATAAGCCTTGATACGGCAAATTTTTCCATATATTCACTCATATCTATACGAATCAGAGCCTCTTCCGAATCAAACAATTCCTTAGCTATTACTTTTGCCAATTGGGTTTTACCCACACCCGTTTGTCCCAAAAATATGAACGAACCTATCGGTTTATTTGGATCTTTGAGTCCTGTTCTGTTACGTTGAATAGACTTGGCTATTTTTTCTACAGCCTGATCTTGCCCAATGACCTTACCTTTTATCAATTCTGGTAATTTTGCCAATTTATTACTTTCTGCCTGAGCAATTCTGTTTACAGGAATACCCGTCATCATCGAAACCACATCAGCCACATTGTCATCTGAAACTTCTATTTTATTACTTTTAGTAAAACTTTCCCATTTTTCTTGTTCAAGTCTGAGTTGATTTTCTACCTGAGTTTCTTCTTGTCTTAACTTTGCGGCTTCCTCAAATTTTTGGCTTTTAATTACCTGTTTTTTTTCTTCTCGGATTTCCTCTAATTGTTTTTCTAACTGTATAATCTGTTGTGGCACATTAATATTAGATATATGTACTCTTGACCCCACTTCGTCTAATGCGTCAATGGCTTTATCTGGCAGGAATCTGTCCGAAATATACCTATCTGTGAGTTTTACACAAGCCTCTATGGCATCTGGAGTATAAATCACGTTGTGATGGTCTTCGTACTTTGCCTTAATATTGTTGAGTATTGTGATTGTTTCTTCTACTGTAGTAGGCTCTACAATTACCTTCTGAAATCGTCTTTCTAACGCACCGTCTTTTTCGATATACTGTCTGTACTCATCTAGTGTTGTTGCACCTATACATTGGATTTCACCTCTAGCTAATGCTGGTTTGAACATATTTGAGGCATCTAACGAGCCTGTAGCCCCTCCTGCTCCTACTATGGTATGAATCTCGTCTACAAACAAAATGATATCGTCATTTTTTTCGAGTTCATTCATCACTGCCTTCATACGTTCCTCGAATTGCCCTCTGTATTTGGTACCCGCCACAAGACTTGCCAAATCCAAAGTTACAACCCTTTTTCCATAAAGCACTCTAGATATTTTTTTCTGTACAATTCTCAACGCCAATCCTTCTGCTACTGCCGATTTCCCCACTCCTGGCTCTCCTATGAGCAAAGGATTGTTCTTTTTACGTCTGCTCAATATTTGCGATACCCTTTCAATCTCTTTTTCTCTACCAACTACAGGATCTAATTTTCCTTCTTCTGCCAAAAGGGTTAAATCTCGACCAAAATTGTCCAAAACTGGGGTTCTGGATTTCTTATTAGACCTATTTGGATTTGAAAATATAGGCTCTTCCTTCCCTTTTTGTTCGCCCATACGCTCCTCGTCATAGGTATTTTGAGGTTTTTGATATTGAGATTCTTCCATTGACGAAATATCATTATCTTGTTTGTCTGATTTTATCATCATCTCTCTCACCTCTTCATAATTCACTTTCATTTTATTGAGTAATTTTACTATCGGATCATTTTCGTTTTTTAAAATAGCCAACAACAAATGTCCTGTTCCTATAATGGTATCCTTAAGATTTCGCATCTCCAAATAAGCAAATTGCAAAACATTATTTGCCTGAGTTGTAAGGTTTATATTTGTCCTATAGTTTACAAAATCCATTGCGGAATTTACTCTCACGATATCCTTTTCGGTTTTATTTTTCAAATAATCTATATCTGTAACAATATCTGACAATATAGAATATGCCGTAGACTTCTGCTCTTTAATGATTGCTAACAAAAAATGCTCAGTACCCAACAACTCGCTACCCAACCTAAAAGCCTCTTCTCTACTGAGTTGCATTACTTTTTTTAGACTTGCTGAATAATTTTCCATAACCGATTAATATGTTTTATGCTGTAAATATAATCATTATTGTTGAAATAATCAAAAATCATTCCTTGAATTTTAGGGCTGACATTTTTTCACCTAATTACAAACAACATCATCTACCTTCTAAACATAACAATTCTAATTTAGTACATTTGTCTCAATTTAGACCTTAAATTCAAAAACGGAAATGATATATTCGTAATATTTTTCATATTTTTGCAGAAAGATATTTCAAACATGAAGAAAAAGATTCTGGTAACTGGAGGCTTGGGATTTATAGGTTCGCATACTGTTGTCGAGCTTATTGAACAGGGCTATGAGGTGATAATTATTGACAATCTGTCAAATTCATCTATTGAGGTTTTAGATGGTATTGAAAAAATAGTGAGCGTACGTCCTTTATTTGTCGAAATGGATTTGAGAGACAAACATCTTGTAAGTGATTTTTTTTCTAAAAATTCTGATTTGAGTGGCGTAATTCATTTTGCAGCCTCTAAAGCAGTGGGCGAAAGTGTAGAAAAACCACTTCTTTACTACGAAAATAACCTCAACACCTTAGTCTACATTTTACAAGAACTCGAAAAATGTAATATTAATCATTTTATCTTTAGTTCGTCTTGCACGGTGTATGGACAGGCCGATGTGATGCCAATTACAGAAGAACTTCCTGTAAAAATGGCTTTTTCTCCTTACGGAAATACCAAACAAATTGGAGAAGAAATCATCATTGATACAGCAAAAGTAAGCAACATCAATGCCATTATCTTAAGATATTTTAACCCTATTGGAGCTCACGAATCTGCTCATATAGGCGAATTACCTATTGGTGTTCCGCAAAATCTAATACCTTTCATTACCCAAACCGCCATCGGAATCCGAAAAGAACTTTCAGTATTTGGAAATAATTATCCTACTCCTGATGGCACTTGCATTAGAGATTATATACACGTTGTAGATTTGGCAAAAGCCCACGTAAAGGCACTGCAAAGGCTTATTGATAACCAAAACACTTCGGAGGTGGAGATATTCAATGTTGGTACAGGTAAAGGCAGTTCTGTTTTGGAGGTAATCAATGCTTTTGAAAAAGTATCTCAAACAAAATTGCCTTACAAAATAGTAGCTCGTCGTGAAGGAGATATTACAATGGCTTATGCCGATACCTCAAAAGCCAATTCAATTTTGGGTTGGAAAGCCGAATTAGGTTTGGAGGAGGCTTTGGCTTCGGCTTGGAAATGGGAACAAAAGATTCGTCAAAAATAACACCGCTCCTTGAAAAAGATTCTTTTGTTATCCGACAGTCATAGTTATATTGATGAGCATATCTTGAAACATGCCGAAATGGTGGACGAAATTTGGCACGCGGGCGATATAGGTTCGCTTGAAGTTACTGATGCCTTATCCAAAATCCGCCCTGTCAAAGCAGTATATGGCAATATTGATGATGCTACAATCAGAAGCATTTTTCCTAAAAATTTATTTTTCAAATGTGAAAATGTTGGTATACTAATGACCCATATAGCTGGTAATCCGCCACACTACAACAAACTTGTTTTGGAACAAATCAAACGATACAAACCTCAAATCTTTGTTTGTGGACACTCGCACCTGCTTAAAGTTATGTACGACAAAACCAATCAACTACTGTTTATGAACCCAGGAGCTATCGGTAAATACGGAATACACACTGTCAGAACCATGCTTCGTTTTGAAATAAACAACGACAAAATTAATAATTTGGAGGTTATAGAAATACAACGATAATCATGATTTTTTACAAATACCAAGGTACAGGAAACGATTTTATATTGATTGACAACAGAGCTATGTCTTTTGACAAAGAAAATACAAATCTTATAAAACAGCTCTGTGATAGACGTTTTGGAATTGGTGCAGACGGACTGATATTACTTGAAAACGATTGTGATACTGACTTTAAGATGGTATACTACAACGCAGACGGAAATATTAGTAGTATGTGTGGTAATGGCGGAAGATGTATCGTTTCTTTTGCCAAGCGTTTAGGTATTTTTCCAAGTAACAAAACTACATTTATGGCTCCTGATGGTATCCATTACGCACAAATCAATGAAGACCAAACCATATCGCTCAAGATGAACGATATAACAGCTATTGAATCTGAAAAGGATTTTATATTTTTAGATTCAGGGTCGCCACACCACATTGTACTTGTAAACAATTTGGAACAAATTGATGTAAAAAAACAAGGAGCTATAATCCGATACAGCCCCTATTACACAAGTAAAGGCGGCACTAATGTAAACTTTGTAGAACAAATTGATAATCACATTTTTAGAATACGCACCTACGAAAGAGGTGTTGAAGATGAAACGCTCTCCTGTGGCACTGGAGCTACAGCTGTGGCTATAGCCATGCATCACCAAAAAAGAACTACTGCTAATACCGTAAGGATATTAGTTGAAGGGGGGGAGCTTACAATCAATTTTGAAAAAAAATCGCACTATCAAGAAATTTACCTCACAGGCAAGGCAACATTTGTTTTTGAAGGAAATATTTGATTTTTCCTTCTAAAAGTTGTACCTTTATAGCCCTGCGGTTTGTTATAAACCCAAATCATAGATAAAATTCTTCAGAGATGAGAGAGGATTTTTTACATTATATATGGTCAACTCAACAATTCAACCTCCATGGTCTTAAAACCGTATGCAACAAAGATTTGTCTATTATCAGCTCGGGCAAATACACCACAGAGGCTGGTGCGGACTTTCAAAATGCTCATATTTACCTAGACAAACTCCACTGGTATGGACATATCGAAATCCATACCAAGTCATCGGAATGGTACAACCACAATCATCATACAGACCCCAAGTACAACAATGTAATTTTACACGTTGTTTGGGAATACGATGTCGATATTTTTGTACCTCATAACGTAATTATTCCAACCCTAGAACTTAAATCGCTTGTTAATAAACAACTAAATGAGGCGTATATGAATTTGAAAATTACCAAAAATTGGATTCTATGCGAGAGTTCAATCCATCAGATTCCTACTGAAATTATTGACGATTGGAAAAAGAAACTGATTCTGGAAAGGCTCCATAACAAATCTAAAGAAATTCAGCAATTGTTACATCAAACCAATAACAATTGGGAGGCGGTACTTTTTTATACCCTAGCCAAAAACTTTGGTCTGAATACCAACGGAATCGCTTTTTTGGAAATTGTAAAAAATATCGGTTTTGCCATATTCAGAAAAGAAATTACCGATTTAGAAAACATCGAAGCACTTTTGTTTGGAATGGGAGGACTTTTAGAAGGAAATTTTGAAGACACTTACGCTCTTAATCTTAAACAACGATGGGAATATCTTCAGGCGAAATACCAAATCAACCCTACCAAAAAAAGCGAACTCGTCTTTTTTCAACACAGACCTGATAATTTCCCAACCATTAGGTTAGCTCAAATAGCAATGTTGCTCTATACCAAACCATACCTTTTTGATGATTTTATCAAAACAACAAAACTCACAGAATTTTATAGTCTATTAGATTTGAATGTATCTCCGTACTGGAAAAAACATTATATTTTTGACAAAAAAGGAACTGAAAAAAACAAAAAACTCAGCAAAAACTTTATTGACCTATTGCTCATCAACACTATCATTCCTTTTAAGTACACTTTCGATCAATTTCTTGAAAAAGACACAGCTGATGATATGATTGCCTTGCTTTCAAGCATAAAATCTGAGAAAAATGCTACTATCGACAGATTTGATAATCTGGGAATTCTTTCTGAAAACGCCTTTGATTCGCAATCGCTACTACATCTTAAAAAAGAATATTGCAACCCTAAAAGGTGTCTTGATTGTCAAATAGGTCGATATTTACTCGAAAATCCTTTGTAAATTTTCCACTAAAACCTTGAAAATACAGTCTTAAGAATAATTTTGACATCTAGCCAGAACGATCTTTTGTAATAATATTCTAGGTTCATTTTTACTTTGTCTGGAAATAACACCTTATCATTATATTCGAACGGATCAGGCATTTCTTTAAGCAAATACTCCTCATTGGCATATTTGATACTCGCCTCTGATGTTATTCCAGGCTTGAGGTTCAATATCTTGTGATTTTCGCCCTCTAATAAGTCGTAATAACCGGGTATATCTGGACGTGGCCCTACAAACGACATATCTCCCTTGAGAATATTAAACAATTGAGGCAACTCATCTATCTTGGTTTTGCGTAAAAACGCTCCAATTTTTGAAATTTGTTTGGTTTTGGGGTGTATTGTTTGAAGTTTATAAATTGTAAAATGCTTTCCGTACTGCCCTATTCTTTTTTGAAAAAAAAACCCATTATTTCTGACATCAACAGAAGCCAAAACATAACCTATTATTATTATTGGAAACAACAATATTATTAATACGATTGAAAAAATAATATCAAAAATACGTTTGAGAAGCATCTTACAAGAAGAAAGGTTGCAAAGGGAACCTCTCCTATAAATTTATGTGTTATAACTTAGCATCACTATAAGGCAAAATCCCTTTTACATCATAAATAATAGACTGCTCTTTTTTGAGCGAATCAAGATTTATTTCTAAAAAGTCTTTATGAGCCACCCCTAACACCAAAGCATCGTATTTGTGATTTGGCAACTCATTAGTTGATTCAATCTTGTACTCATGGTATACTTCCTTAGGATTTGCCCAAGAGTCATATACCGTAACTTTAACTCCATATTCTTGAAGATTTCTGATTACATCTACCATTTTGGTATTTCTAACATCAGGACAATTTTCTTTAAATGTGATTCCTAACACCAATACTTCTGCACCATTAACATTTATGTTTTTCTTTATCATATTTTTAATCACCTGCGAAGCCACATACTCCCCCATGGAATCATTCAATCTTCTTCCAGACAAAATAATTTCTGGATGATAGCCGTGTTCTTGAGCCTTTTGAGCCAAATAATACGGATCTACCCCTATGCAATGTCCTCCTACCAAACCTGGTTTAAAAGGCAAAAAGTTCCATTTGGTACCTGCTGCCTCCAATACAGCCTGAGTGTCAATTTCTAGCAAATTAAATATCTTCGAGAGTTCGTTTACAAACGCGATGTTGATGTCTCTTTGTGAATTTTCGATTACCTTAGCTGCCTCGGCCACCTTAATAGTTGGGGCAAGATGCGTACCTGCCACTATCACTGATTTATACAATTGGTCTACTTCTTTTCCTATTTCTGGTGTAGACCCCGAGGTTACTTTCAAGATTTTTTCTACAGTATGCTCTTTATCTCCTGGATTAATACGCTCTGGTGAATATCCTACAAAGAAGTCTTCATTAAATTTCAGGTTCGAAACTCGTTCAAGCACAGGAACACACTCCTCTTCTGTAACCCCAGGATATACTGTAGATTCGTAAATAACAATATCGCCTTTTTTTAGCACACTTCCTACCGTCTGACTTGACTTGTACAATGGAGTCAAATCGGGCCTGTTATTTTTATCTACTGGCGTTGGCACTGTAACTATATAGTAATTACAATCCTTAATATCTTCGATATCAGAGGTTGGATAAAGACCATTTTGAGTGTTATTTTCTGTCTTTAGAACTTCTTGCAACACCTCATCGTCCAATTCTTTGGTCTGATCCTTTCCATTTCTGAGTTCTACTACTCTTGTTGTATTTATATCAAAACCAACTACATTATACTTTGTTGCAAACAACCTCGCCAAAGGCAATCCTACATAGCCCAAACCTATAACTGCTATTTTTTTACTCATTTCCCGATTCATTTTCTTCTATTATTCTTAATAAATATTCACCGTATTTAGATTTTTTATATTTATCTGAAGATTTTTTAAGTTCCTCAAGTGATATAAATCCTCTATTATATGCTATTTCTTCTAGGCAACCTATCATGGTACTCTGCCTATTTTGGATAACTCTGATAAACTCCACCGCATCAAACAAGGAGTCCACCGTACCTGTATCAAACCAACTGATTCCTCTATTCATCACCCCCACTTCAAGTTTTCCTTGCTCTAAATACATTTCATTGAGCGTTGTAATTTCTTTTTCGCCTCGAAGCGATGGTTGTATTTTTTTGGCTTTTTCTATTACTGTATTATCGTAAAAATACAAACCTGGCACGGCATATTTTGATTTGGGTTTTGAAGGTTTTTCCTCTATAGATATGACCTTATTATCTTTGTCAAACTCAACCACACCGTATCTTTCAGGGTCTTTTACAGGATATGCAAATATGGTTGCTCCATCTACCTCTGTTTTGCTTCTCAATAATGCACCCAACCCATTTCCATAGAATAGATTATCGCCTAGAATTAAAGCTACTTTATCTTTACCTATAAAATTCTCTCCTATTATAAATGCCTCTGCCAAACCATTAGGCTCTAGTTGAATTTCGTAAGTCAATTTACATCCAAAATTCGACCCATCACCCAATAATCTTTGGAAAGATTGTTGATCTGTAGGCGTTGTTATTATTAATATTTCTGTAATATCAGCCATCATCAATATAGACAATGGATAATAAATCATCGGTTTATCATATATTGGCAACAATTGTTTGCTAATTGGAATGGTGATTGGATACAATCTTGTTCCTGAGCCTCCTGCCAATATTATTCCTTTCATAATCTATCTTTTAAATATTGATTTTGATAATACTCCATATACGCTCCCGAGATTACATTATCTATCCATTCTGAATTTTGCAAATACCAATCAATAGTTTTGTCCAGTCCTTCTTCAAATGTAACACTCGGATACCAGCCTAATTCTTTATTTAATTTGGTTGAATCAATGGCATACCTTCTGTCGTGCCCTAATCTATCCTTTACAAAGGTAATCAATTTTGCGGACTCTCCAACATTCCGACCTAATTTCTCATCCATTAATCTACATAACAACCTTACTAAATCAATATTTTTCCATTCGTTAAAACCTCCTATATTGTAGGTTTCCTTATTTGGAGCTTTATGATAAATCAAATCAATTGCCCTAACGTGGTCTAATACATAAAGCCAGTCTCTGGTATAGTTTCCATCGCCATATACAGGCAGGGGCTTGTTATTTATTATATTATTGATAAACAATGGAATTAATTTTTCAGGAAAATGATTCGGCCCATAATTATTAGAACAATTAGAAATCACATAAGGCAAATTATAGGTTTCGCCATAGGCCCTTACAAAATGGTCGGAACTTGCCTTTGATGCTGAATAAGGAGAATTGGGGTCGTATGCCGTAGTTTCTGTAAATAACCCTTCTTCGCCCAGAGTGCCATATACCTCGTCGGTACTTATGTGATAAAATCTTTTGTCTGAAAAATTCTCTTTCCAATATTTCAGACAACAATTTAACAAATTGACAGTTCCCAACACATTTGTTTTTACAAAAATCATAGGGTCTTCTATCGACCTGTCCACATGTGATTCTGCTGCGAGATGAATCACCCCATCAAACTGATTTTTGGAAAATATTTTTTCTAAAAAGGCTATATCTGTAATATCTCCTTTTAGAAAGACATAATTTTCCTCATTTTGAATATCTGATAGATTTTGTAAATTTCCTGCGTAAGTGAGTGCATCCAAATTATAAATCATATAATTTGGATACTTTTTAACAAAATAACGCACCAAATGCGAACCTATAAATCCTGCTCCACCTGTTATTAAAATGTGTTTCACCTTATCTTTTTAAATTCCTATTCCTGTATATACAAACCCTATGTTTGTAAGTTTATTTTTATCTAACAAATTTCTACCATCAAACACAAAAGCGGGTTTTAACATCGTATCGTAAATCAGTCTCCAGTCTAGTTCTTTAAACGCGTCCCATTCTGTTAATATTACAATGGCATGAGCATTTTCTATAGCTTCATACGGATTTTGATACACTTTTAACCTTGCTTTATTTTGATTTTCTGTACGCGTTTCGAGCATATTGATGTCATTGTAGATTTGTTGTTGCGTTACTTTTGGGTCATAAACCGCGATATGAGCTTGTTCAAAAAGAAGATTATCCGCTACATAAATTGCAGCAGATTCTCTAGTATCATTGGTATCTTTTTTGAAAGCCCAACCCAAAAAAGCTATTTTCTTATCTGAAACGGTATTATATAATGTCTTTACGATATTTCTGCTAAATCTGTTCTTTTGATGATTGTTCATCAGGATAACCTGCTCCCAATAATCTGCTACCTCGTCCAATGAATAACTTCTTGCAATATACACTAAATTAAGAATATCTTTCTGAAAACAAGATCCTCCGAATCCTACCGAAGGCTTTAAAAATTTACTTCCAATTCGTGTATCTGCTCCGATTGCGTGTGCTACCTCCAATACATTGGCTTGGGTTTTTTCGCACAATTCAGATATTGAATTTATAGATGATATACGTTGTGCCAAAAAAGCATTGGCTACCAATTTCGACAATTCAGAAGACCATACATTGGTAGTTATGATACGTTCTTTAGGCACCCAATTTTGGTATAAATCTGATAATAATTGAATTGCCTTTTGACCATCTTCCGAGGTTATATCGCCTCCAATCAAAACCCTGTCTGGATATAAAAGGTCGTCTATTGCCGTACCCTCTGCCAAAAATTCAGGATTTGACAACACTTGAAAATTTACCTTATTACCCAAGTTATCCAAAATATCCTTTATTGCTGTTGCTGTTCGTACTGGCAAGGTTGATTTTTCAACAATAATTTTGTCTGTAGTGGCTATTTTGGCTATCTGACGTGCTGCCTGTTCAATGTATTTTAGGTCTGATGCCTTTCCTTTGCCCTCTCCATAGTTTTTGGTAGGTGTATTTACTGAAATAAATATTGTATCTGCCTCGGCAATAGCCCCTTCAATATCTGTTGAAAAAAATAAATTTTTTCCCCTAGATTGGGCTATAATTTCTTTAAGTCCTGGCTCATAAATAGGTAAATTATCCAGATTCTCATCATTCCAACGTTGGATACGTTCTGCATTCATATCCACCACAGTAATCTGTATATCAGAACATTTATGAGCCAACACACTCATTGTTGGCCCTCCTACATATCCAGCACCTATACAACAAATTTTTTCTATTTTTTTGATATTCATCTTTCTATCTCAATGAATTCCAATACCAATCTATCGCTTTTTTTAAGCCTTCTTTCATTGAATATTTTGGCTCATACCCCAAAAGAGACTTTGCTTTTTCTACATTAGCTAACGAATGAGGCACATCTCCTTTTCGATTAGGGCCGTGAACTACTTCTATATTTTGGATTTCTGAATCATAAACGGACAAAAAATCTTTCAGGTATTTTACCAAATCATTCAAAGTGGTTCTTTCGCCATAGGCTGTATTGTATACGGTATTTATGGCTTCTTTATTCTTTGTTGTCATTGCCAATTCATTCATCTGGATAACATTGTCTATAAACGTAAAATCTCTAGAATAATTGCCATCTCCATTTATTATGGGACTTTGATGATTAATCAATTGTTTGACAAACAACGGAATTACCGCTGCATACACTCCGTCTGGATCTTGTTTTGGACCAAACACATTAAAATAACGCAAACCTATAGTTTCTAAATTATATGTTCTTGCAAAAACATCTGCGTATAATTCATTGACATACTTGGTAACGGCATAAGGAGACAATGGTTTTCCTATTACATCTTCTATCTTTGGCAGACTTTCTGAATCTCCATAAGTAGAAGAGCTTGCGGCATATACAAATCGCTTTACACCAGCATCTCTTGAGGCTACCAACATATTTAAAAACCCTGAAACATTAACCTCATTACTGGTTATCGGATCATTTATTGATCTGGGTACAGAACCTAGAGCCGCCTGATGCAAAACATAATCCACTCCTACCAACGATTTTTTACAATCTTCTATATTGCGAATATCTCCTTCTACTAATGTAAAATCACGATTATAAAATCCTTCAATATTATGTCTATGTCCTGTTGAAAAATTATCCAAACAAGTAATTTTATATCCCTTATTCAGAAAATATTCACAAAGATTTGAACCTATAAATCCAGCTCCTCCAGTTATCAATATATGTTCCATATTATTTTCTTAATTTTAGTCCATACAATATCTTTTGCCACATTGATATTTTCTTTTCCTCTACGCCGTAACCTCCATAACCATAATTCCCATAACCATATCCGTACTTGGTTTTACTTTCAAACGCATTGAGTATAAAATGAAGATTCGGCAATTCATCTTTACGTTGTTTTTCGTTTGGTATCGACAACATTGGTTTGCGAGTTACATTTTGTCTTACAACATAAAGGGTTATATCGCTATATCCGACTAATTCCATAGCATCTGACACCAACCCTGCTGGAGAGGTATCTATTATTACATATTCATATCTGTCCTTAAGTTCTGTAATCATATTATGCATCATCTCCCCTATCAATAATTCTGACGGATTTGGCGGCACTGGACCTGATACAATCACATCTAAAAACGGATTTTGGGTTTGCTGGATTACTTCGTCCAAAGTGTTATTTTCATAAATATAATTAACCACTCCTATTTTGTTATCTATTCCAAAATCATCAAAGATTTTTGGTTTACGAAGGTCAAGCCCTACCAATACCGTTTTCTTTTCACTCATAGCAAAAACCGATGCTATATTTATTGAGCAATATGTCTTTCCCTCACCACTTATCGAAGAGGTCAGTAATATGGTTTTTGTTCCTTCTATTTTATTTTTTCTGAAATAATATTGTAACTGCGTCCTTATTGTTCTGAATGATTCTGAAATTGAGTTTTGAGGATGCTCTAAAACTGTAAGATTTTTAATATCTTTATTTTTCCTAGGAATAATTCCCAATATAGGTACTTTGGATAATCTTTTTACTTCGTCAGAATTTTTGATACTATTATCGAATAACACCATCACAAACACTATCAAAGTAGGCACTAAAAGTCCGAACAACAACGCTAACACATAATTAATGTTTGTTTTAGGTCCTACCAATCCATCTCCAATATCCTTTGCCTTATCTATAAAATGAATATCTGGAAGATTCGAAACCTTCATTATCTCAGCGTCATTTCGCTTAGACATAAAATCACTAAGAATTTCCTGTTCAAGGTTATATTTTCTTAAAATTTCCAAATATTCTTGTTTTTCAAGAGGCATTTTGCGAATGCTCTTTTCTACATCTGCTATTTTAGAATTTATTAATTTTTGTTCTTGTTCTAAATTCTTTTTTGCCGATTGGATATTTTCTAACAATACCAATTTTAGAGCCTCCATCTGAGCATCGAGTTGCTCGTACAGTTTTGTATTTTTTATACCATATTGATCTGAAGTCCTTTTAATTGACATTTCAATCAGGGCTGTTACATTAGACACTATGTTCAGATCTTCTATTCCCGCTATACTTGGAGCTGGTAATTTTGAAAAATCAGTTGTATTGTCAAGATATGTTTTTAATGTATTGTAATACTGTAATTTACGCTGAATCAAATCCCGCTCTGTATCGTATTGAGTGAGTCTACTCGACAATATCCCATCGCTAATTTCTGGGATTTCATAGATGTTTTTATCACGAGTAAAATCCTTCATTGCCAAAGAAGTTTTTATATTTTCTTCTTGTATACGAGCAAAAGTACTATCAATAAATTTGATGGTATTAACAGCAAATTGGTTTTTACTAGCTAACTCATTGTCAATCAACACCTCAACTGTCGAGTTGATATATTCTACAATTCTATTTTTATTGGTTCCTTGAAGGGAAAGTTTTATCAAAGAATTGGAATTTTTGTTTAAAGGAGCTACTCTAATTGACTGATAGCGTTGAACCACCGAATTAAAATTCTGAAATCTAATAAAATATTCATTCCCTACATAGTTGTCTATTTTATCTTCAAATAATTTAATTTTTGCATTGATAAAAGGCAAAGACATATCCTCACCTATGGTATAAACTTTAGAAAAATGAGATTGTCCTATATCTGAAACCCCTACAGTATAATCGGTATAATTAGTTGTTCTAAATTCGGTTTTGCCATCTTCTAAATCAAAATCTAATTTATATTCTTTTTCGTTCAAGAATTTAATTTTGATAAGCTGTCCCATTGCCTGAGGCTTATCTTTCTGTAGCTCCACATAAAAGGGAACATGCCCATAAGCATCTACGTAATTATATTTATTTTTAGTCAGATAATCAATATAATACTCCAACTTTTCAACCACCTGTTCGTTGTGATTTCTTGAAGTAAACATCGTAATGACTTCTTGTTGTTTATCAGAGCCTCCTCCCCAGTTAAAAATCACATTTGTTGAAGATGACAACAAAGGACTTTTCTCTTCTTTGATAGTGATTAGGGCATCTAGAGCATATATTTTTTCTTTTCGTATGTTTACCTGATAGGCAACAATCATAAATAGAATGATGCACACCACAAACCATTTCCAATAACTCAGCAGTTTTATTAGAAATCCTTTAATATCAAATACAGAAGTTTGAGCCTCTGAAAAAGAAAAATCTTTTAAATCAAACATAATTTTACAGCGTTCTTAATAATAAAATTGATGTCATTACCAATGATAAACCAGCCACTATAGTGGTAAGTGTCTGAGCCCCTGTAGTTCCAGTACCCCAAGTTTTCTGCACCAAAGGTTTAACGTAGATATAATCATTAGGTTGTATATAAAAATCTGGATGATTCAGTATGTTTTTATCGGTCAAATCTAGTGTGTACATAACTGAACCATGTGGCTGCCTTCTTATAACATGCACCTCTTTTCTATTACCCGTTACGGTTATATCTCCCGCTGCTGCAATAGCCTCTAGAATGGTAACTCTTTCTTGATACAAAATATTAGAGCCTGTTTTTGTTACCTCTCCATTTACAGTAAACTTAAACCCTGTTAATTTGACAGACACAAACAAATTTGTCCTTTGAGTATAATGTTCCTCAACCAATAATTTTTCAATCTTTTCAGCAATTTCATCTGTTGTAAGCCCTAATACCTCAACTCTATCCAAAAGCGGTATGGTTATAAACCCTAAATCATCTACCAAATATGAGTCAAAATACAAAATAGGTTCAGACACAGTATTTCCCTGTTGAGAACTAGAGTTTATCAGAGGAGCTAAAGTATCGTCTTTCAAATCGGTCTTTACTTTCAAACTTAATCTATCTCCTAATTGGATTCTGTACGGTTTGAAAGCTTCTTTTTGAACCATCTGATAACCACTATCTTCTTTGTCCTGTAGATATACCAACTCTTTAAGTGGCACACAAGACGAGAGTACAAATACGGACAATATTACTAATATTTTCTTCATTTTTCTTATAAACCAAATATTTTTGTTGCAAATGTACGTTTTTTTTAACACTTAATATATTCTCAAAGCGAAATTTCAAAGGGAATCCGTTTTTGAATACTTCTTCCTAGAGTTATTTCATCGGCAAACTCCAACTCATCACCTACCGAAATCCCCCTTGCAATGGTAGAAAACACTACTTGGGCATCTTTTATTTGTCGATACACGTAAAAATTAGTCGTATCCCCTTCCATCGTAGGACTTAACGCAAATATTACCTCCTTCACCTCTCCTGTTCGCACTTTTTTAATCAAAGAATCTATATTCAGAGCCGAAGGCCCAACACCATCTATGGGCGATATTTTTCCTCCCAACACGTGATACACACCTTTGAAATGCCCTGTATTTTCAATTGCCATCACATCTCTTACATCTTCCACTACACAAATCATTGTTGCATCTCTGTTGGGATTAGAGCAAATATCACATTCCTGATTATCAGATATATTATGACATTTCTGACAATAAACAACATTGCTGGCCAGTTCTGAAATCACATTCGATAGATGAAGCATCTGCTCTTGTGGTCTTTTAAGCATATACAACACCAATCGCAAAGCTGTCCGTTTGCCAATACCTGGTAACGATGCCAATTCGTCTACTGCTTTTTCTAACAACTTTGATGAAAATTCCATTCAACAAAAGTAAAACTTTTTTCTCTATTACCATTCTTTTAACGATGAAAAATACTTTAAAAATTTAAGCGTAGAGAATTTGGAAAAATTCTTTTTTTTTATGATATTTGGGGCAAAAAAATATGGACTTAATCTTACAAATTGTAGCATATACCATCCCTTCTGTTGTAACTGGAGGAGTTGCTTATTTTTTTTATAACAACCACATTAAAAACGAAGAAAACAGACGAAGATTTCTGCTTCAGAAAGAAAATCAGAAGTATGCTATTCCGTTAAGACTTCAGGCTTATGAACGAATGACTTTGTTTTTGGAACGCATTGAGCCTTCCAAACTCCTCATTCGTGTTGCTCCCCAATCTGATAGCAAAGTGGAGTATGAAAACCTACTGATTTTGCAGATTGAACAGGAATTTGAGCATAATCTTTCTCAACAAATTTACCTGTCAGATGAGTCTTGGAATATCATTAATACTGCTAAAAACACACTTATTCAAACTATTAGAAAAACTAACTTGGACGATAGTATTAACAATGGAGACAAACTCCGAGAGGTTATTCTGACTAACCTACTCGACAAGCCATCTCCTTGTACACTTGCACTTGCTTATCTTCGGAAAGAGGTTTCTCATTTTTTAGCTTAATTCAACTTCTATGTCTAAAAAGGTACTCATAATTACTTATTACTGGCCTCCTGCTGGAGGTCCTGGGGTACAGCGTTGGCTAAAATTTGTTAAATACCTCCCTTCGTTTGGTGTCGAACCCATTATTTATACGCCGGAAAATCCTACTTACCCAATTATTGACAACAATCTGCTTACTGAAGAATTAAAAAATGTTACCATAATCAAAAAACCTATCCAAGAACCATACAAATTGGCTCATCTCTTTTCTAAAGACAAAACAAAATCAATGAGTAGAGGAATCATTACCTCTAAAAAGAAGCAAACTTTGTCTGAAAAACTACTCCTATATGTAAGAGGAAATATTTTTATTCCCGATGCTCGGATACTATGGGTAAAACCGTCTGTAGATTTTTTGGAAAATTATCTCAAAGAAAACAAAATCGACACCGTAATTACCACTGGACCTCCGCATAGTATGCACTTGATTGGGTTAAAGTTAAAAGAAAAATTTCAAATCAAATGGATTGCCGACTTCAGAGACCCATGGACTAAAATTGTATATCACAAAGAACTCAAATTGTCGGCTATGGCTCAAAAAAAACATCTTGAGCTAGAGAAAAAGGTACTCAAAACCGCCACTCAGATTATAGTTACCAGTCCGTCAACCAAAGAAGATTTTTCAAAAATCACTTCCAAACCTATTGAGGTGATTACCAATGGTTACGATTCTGAGGAGATAGCTCCTTTTATTATTGATACCAAATTTTCGATTGCCCATATTGGAAGTTTATTATCGGAGCGAAATCCTCGGGTATTGTGGAAAGCAATTGCTGAACTCGTCAAAGAATATCCCAAATTTAAACACGACTTGGAACTAAAACTAATAGGCACGGTATCAGAAGAAATCATCAGCACTCTGGAAGAATTTAAACTTTCCAAATTCGTAAAAATATCAGGATATATCCCTCACGATCAATGTATTGTAGAGCAACACAAATCGCAAGTTCTTCTGCTCATTGAGTCCGATTCAGAAGAAACCAAAACAATACTACCTGGCAAATTGTACGAATATATGGCTTCGGGCAGACCCATTTTGGCTATCGCAAACGAACAATCGGATATTAAGAGAATTATCAGACTGACCAATACAGGTATATTTTGTGATTATTCTGAAAAAGAAAAAATTAAAGACACCTTAATTGACTTCTATCAACAATACAAAAACAACAATTTGGAAAGTGCTCCAATTGGACTTCAGTATTTTAGCAGAAAAAATCTGACCAAACGCCTTGCTGATATTATTCTCAAAAAATAACTCCCCCTAACTATATTTTTAAACTATCTCTTGCCCAATTCCTTAAAAACAAACAAACTTTTCAGATATTTGGAACTTATAAGATTTCACAAAAAAACAGCATAACCTTGAGGGGGTTACACTGTTTTACGATAAATTTTTTAAATCTATTTAAGAAAAACACCTTTTAGGGTTTGCTCTTACTTTACGATTGCGGCAATGTTTTCTTTTTATCCATTACATTAGCCTCTTCTTTCTGTACCACAGTACCTTTTATTCTCAGATAACTTTTACCATCTTGAGCGTTTACAGCATTCGACTCTACCGTTACAGTTCTGTTAATGTTACCTACATTCATGTTGTATTTTACCTGAATCTGACCTTTTTTACCTGGCATAATTGGCTCTTTTGGTTTTTCTGGAACTGTACACCCACAACTAGATTTCACATCTTTAACCACCAAAGGAGCATCACCTATGTTGGTAAATTCAAACACTCGGATTCCATTGTCCTCCCCTTTTACTACTGTTCCGTAGTCAATCGTTTCGGTCTTAAACTCTATTTTAGGACCTTGGGCATACGCAACCACCCCACAAATGAATGTTGCTACAAAAAATACTAATTTTTTCATCTTATATAAAAATTTATTTTATTATTTTCTCAAAGATATATATCAAATTTTATGCCAAAAACAATAATCACTAAACCAAATTCTGTATTTTATCTTTATTATTTTCAAAAATATTTTTCTTGACAAATCA
Source organism: Bacteroidota bacterium (assembly GCA_030528745.1). Lineage (GTDB taxonomy): Bacteria > Bacteroidota > Bacteroidia > Flavobacteriales > Flavobacteriaceae > Flavobacterium. The sequence continues at coordinate 33,796 of JAUMYH010000004.1, read as the reverse complement.
TTAAAATAAAAATTCTAACTTTGCATTTTACACTTATTATTTATGTTTCAACTGGGTAATGCTATTGTATCGGAGGATATTCTCGAAAAAGAATTTGTTTGTAATATTAACGCTTGTAAAGGAGCTTGTTGCATTGAAGGAGATGCGGGAGCCCCACTCTCAAAGAGCGAATTAGACATATTGGACGATATATTTCCAAAAATAAAATCGTTTTTACGTCCTGAGGCTATAGAAAGTATTTCGAGGCAAGGAAAATGGGTTGTTGGTTTAGATGGTGAATATGAAACACCGCTACTTGACGGAAAAGATTGTGTATACGTGGTTTACGATAACAACATTGCTTCTTGTGCTATAGAAAAAGCCTATAATCAAGGAGTTGTCAACTGGAAAAAACCCATATCTTGCCACCTATACCCTATTCGGATTAAAGAATACAACAGCTTCTCGGCCATTAACTACCATCGTTGGTATGTTTGTGATGATGCTTGTAAATTAGGCAAATCGTTACAAATGCCGTTATACAAATTTTTAAAAGAACCGCTAATTCGTAAATATGGCGAAGATTGGTATGCCGAACTAGAACAGATTGCACTAGAATTTAACAAATAATCATCTATGAAATCAAAAATCACACGTATCTTATCCTTTTTATTTTTTGTACTTTTCTTGTTTACAGGATGCAAAAAACCAAATTCCCAAAAGGCTATTTTTACTGAAAACACCGTAAAATATGCTCAAAAATTTGCTCTAATCCCTTACGATAACTTTCAGATTCTAAAATTAGCCGACAAAGATACCATTCCTACAAAAACCTATATACTTCACAAAAAAGGTGCTGATTTGCCCGACAGCCTCAGTCAATATCCCAAAATTGAAGTACCTATCCAACGAGTTATTGCTACCTCTACCACGCATCTTCCGTCTATTGAGATGTTAAACAAAGAAAAGACTCTTGTTGGCTTTCCGAATCCTGACTATATCTCTTCTGAGGTTTTTAATGCTTTAATTAACCAGAAACAAATAGTTAATGTTGGAATTGATTACAATTTGAACTCCGAGCTAATTATTGGGCTAAAACCGAAAGTATTGATTTATTCTTCGGGAAGTGGTTCTGATTCGGAAATACAATTATTCAATCAATACGGAATCCATACACTCATCAATAGTGATTGGACCGAAAAAACGCCTCTTGGTAGAGCTGAATGGATCAGATTCTTTGGGGCTATTTATGACCTCGATGAAAAGGCTTTGGAACTTTTTGAAAAAATTGAAACCGAATATCTACAAACTTTAAAGTTGGCTCAAAAGGCTATTCAAAAACCAACCGTCATTACTGGAAATATGTATCAGGACGTTTGGTATATGCCTAGAGCAGACAACTGGAGTGCCTTAGTTTTGGAACAAGCAAATATTGAATACCCTTGGAACGATCAAAAAGGAGAAGGAAGCCTTGCTCTTTCATTTGAAGAAGTATTCAGCAAGGGAAAAGAGGCAAATATCTGGATTGGAGTTAATTTTGAAAATCTTGATGAGTTGTCCAAATCCAATATTCACTACAAAGAATTTAGGGCTTTTAAAGAAAAAAATGTATTCGGATATCAAACCAAAGGCAAAGGTGTACTATTTTATGAGTTAGCTCCCAACAGACCTGATTTGATGCTTAAAGATTTGATTAAAATAGCACACCCAGAACTTTTAGAAGACTATTCCTTAAATTTCTTCTACAAACTGCAATGAATAACCGACTGATATTCCTACTTTCTGTACTTCTATTGATATTTTTATTTTTTATAAATATCAGTATTGGATCGGTTTGGATTGCACCTTTCGAGGTATTCAAAATACTTTTTACCTCAGAACATACCAACCAAACATGGGAATACATCATACTGAATTATCGTATTCCAAAGGCTGTAGTAGCTGTTCTTTCAGGAATTGGACTTTCAGTAAGTGGACTTTTATTGCAAACCCTATTTAGGAATTCTCTTGCAGGGCCTTATGTACTTGGGATAAGCTCAGGGGCTAGTTTGGGCGTAGCCATCGTAATCTTGGGGGCTTTCTTATTCCCCTTATCCATAAGTAAATCAATCACTTCCGATTATGGAATAGCAATAGCAGCCATAAGCGGAAGTGCTTTAGTGCTGACATCTATATTAATAGCCTCATACAAAATACGTAATACGATGAGCTTATTAATCATAGGGCTTATGTTTGGTAGTATTACAAGTGCTGTTGTTAATATTCTTTCTTATTTCAGCTCTGGTGATGAGCTTAAAAAATATACCATTTGGACATTGGGAAATCTTGGAAATCATTCTTGGCAAACAATAGTACTACTATCATTATGTACACTACTTGGATTATTTTTGTGTATAAGCATTATCAAACCACTAAACGCCTTGCTTTTAGGAGAAAAATACGCCCAAAGTATGGGGACTCAAGTAAATTTGACCAAAAACAAGATTATCATCATCACCAGTATACTTACAGGAAGCATCACTGCCTTTGTTGGGCCTATCGCTTTTGTTGGACTTGCTATTCCGCATATTACCAAACTTCTTTTTAACAAAGCTGATCACAAAATATTACTATTTGGAACACTCTTCTTGGGGGCTAGTTGTATGCTTATTTGTGATAGTATAGCACAAATGCCTGGTTTCAACTTTGTAATTCCTATCAATGCTGTAACCTCAATTATCGGAGCTCCGATAGTGATTTGGCTTTTATTTAAACGAAACAATTAATTTGATTTTTTCTTCTTATCTATTTCGCCCGTCTTTTTATTAAATCCATAAGGACAATGTCTACAACCACTCTTACAGCAATAGCCTCTTTTAAGGTGAAATTGTTCCGTAAAACACTTATAGCCCTCTGGAGTGTAATAAAAATCTTCCCCCTCTTTCAAATCTTTTTTATCAACAACACTCATTTTCAATTATTTACAATCTTTATATTATCTATCTGATAAGTCGATGTAATACCATCAGACGAACCTTGATACCTAAAAGCAATAGCCACATTACCTCCCAAATATGCCGATAAATCTACTATTCCTGAGTTGGTAAAACTTGAAGGAAAATTTTGTGTTTGCGGGGCTAACTGTGGTGTTAATTGATGCCATGTAGCCTGAGAAATAGCCTCTGGAGTTCCTCCTTGATTGTAATTTGTAGACACCCAAACCGTTAGGGCTTCTCCATTGGCATACCCCACCTTTGAATCAAAACTCAGATAAGCTCCATTGGCTTGAGACAAATCCACAAGAGGTGTAATCAGCCAAGCATCAACATTTACTTCCGATGCGCCAAAAGCTGAAAATTGAGCATATTTATTACCCTGATACATTCTTGCTTCCCACAATTCATTCCCTCCGTTTACTGATACATTCGACCAATTGATCAGATTTATAAACTGATTATTACCCACCTGTGTTATTCCCTCAAAATTTTCATACAACACTGGTCCTATTCTAGGATTATCTAATTTAATATCGTCTTGTGTTCTGACTAACAATTGATAATCATTATTGTATTTTGACAACACACCTCTTATTTTCCCACTCTGATTACTTACTGGATTGTTAGCAAACTGGGCAAATTTACTCACCCTTACTATTAATGTATTTCCCTCTTGGTCTTCAATATAATGATTGGTCGAAGTCCAAGTTGCTACAGGATTCAAGGCAGACGAAAAATAATTATGCCCTATTGAGCCATCTACAAATTGTACACCATCTAATTCTATCAACGCATTAATATACTGATCTGATTTGGCTTCTTGAATCGAAACATGATTTATCAAACTAAACTCATCAATGGGAGTCTCACAAGCCCTGCTAATCACATCTTTGTATTCTACCATCGAGAGCCTTCCTATATCTCCATTATAATTACTTCCAATCTGCAATGCTCCGTGTTTTTTTTTGTAATACAAATCTTTTAAATTAACATACACCTTCTGCCCCACTGGATATGCTGTATACAAATTATATCCATCTACTGGAATACTAAAACCATATTGCTGATCTGTAGAAACCACAGAAATAGTCTTATAAATATTCCCTCCCTGATCACTCGAAGTTACATACCCCTCGATTATATCCTCCGAGTTGTACTGTTGAATGGAGTTATTAGCCAAATTCACAAGCTCCGAAACTGGGATTGTAGCCATAGCCTCCATACAATTATTGTCTTGAGTAATTGGGGCATAATCATCATTATTGGCACACCCTATATTGAGCAACACACCAACAAAATATCCTAATATAGCAATTCTTTTCATTGTCTCTTTGTTTATTTTTTTTCAAAAATATTAATATTGTCTAACTGATAAGTAGTTGTAGCTCCATTTTGCATTGCCTCATATCTAAATGCAATATGTATCTGCTGACCAAAACTTGATAAATCTATGTCCGAAGAAATCGAAAATTCATTCGGATAGCCATTTGTTGAAAAATCAGGCAAAACAATTCCTACATCATGCCACGCTGCATTCTGAATAGCCGCCATACTATTCTCACCCGAATAATTATTGGACACCAATACGGAAATCGTTTGACCATTATAAAAAGCAGCCTTATAGGCAAACTTCAACGTAGGATTTTGTTTTTGAGTCAAATCCACACTTGGAGTTATAAGCCATACATCCATGGTATTTTGAGAAGTTCCAAAAATTGAAATCTGAGCATACTTCGCTCCTCCATACGATTTTACAGCCCATATATTATCTTCTCCTGTAAGTGATACATTTGACCATCCGTCAAGTTGAATATTCCCTATAGGTAATTGTTCAAAATTTTCTGTAAAAAAAGGTATCCTCATACTCGGCAGAGTAATATCATCTTGATTAACACACGATGCCAAACCGAATATCGCTACCAAATATATCATTAGCTTTTTCATAATTTATTCTTTAGAAATTAATATAAACATTCACAAAATAAGTGCGTCCGTATCCATAAAAATATTTAGGTCCAAAACTGCGAACTCCCGACTGAACCTCGGCATACAAATCTGGATAAGTAGCCTTTCTAGATTGTTCAAAACCACCTGTTTTGTATCTATAATCAAATAAATTATTAATAGCAGCATAAATTCCTAAGGTATTTCTGTTTTTCTTGCTTATCCTCCACGACTTTCCTCCAGTCAGGTTCACCAACATAAAGCTATCGAGTTTTTCTTGCCTTAACAAATCTCGGACTGCAGTCTCATCTATTCCTTCGTAGGCTATTCCTGTAGTATTATCTATAGTAAAATTATTGGTTCTTAACACATTAGACACATCTAAATGAGTATCGTTAAGATAGTTTACATTAGCTCCCACCCACCAAAATTTAGGGTCTCGGTATTCTAAACCTAACGAATACGCCTGTTGAGGTACACCTGGTTGACGATAATTTTTCAGATATGCCTTTCCAAAATCAATTAGCGGATTGCCCCCATTTGCTGCTATTTCATCATCATTTAATTTTAAGTTCGGATTGTTGTTATAAATGTATTGTCCTGCCGCAATCCCTCCGATAACCTTTAGCGTAGAGGTAATTTGATATTCTGCTCCTAATTCAAATCCTATGTTTTGTTTGTTGATTCCTGTCAGAATTTCACTCACAAAGGCATCTTGATCACCAGTTCCATCTCCTATATTTTCAGCATAATAGAACGATATTTCGGTAGCACCTTTAACCTGCGATACAAATCCTGTTGCTCTTAGCTTCAAATTAGGTTTACGCAATATATAGCTCAAATCAGCTCCCATGATTTTTTCTTGAGCAAGGTCTGGCGTGATTATATTATTTATCCTTACATTCGAAAAAGTATTTCGCAAACTCGGAGCTTTAGTCTGATATATTCCATTCAAATCTATAAAATGATTTGCCGTTAGTTTGTAGGTCAGTCCTGCTTTGAACCCAAAACTTTCAAAACTTTTCCGCTCACTTTTTCCCAACGAATTATTTGCATAAATGCCATTGCGATATTTTCCTTCGCGTTGATAACTGGTCAGTGAAAAATTTTGCCCCAAATAAAAATCTACCTTGTTATAATTGAATTTTTGTTGCGTAAAAAAATCTATTATATCGGCTTGTAATGTATAGTTGTAACCATACTTATCTCCTTCTTTTATTTGTCTATTTGGGTTTTGTAAATCCGACTGATTTGCATCGCCCGTGTAAAATGAATCAATATCCAAAAAATAATTTCCGCCTAATAAATCAGTTAGCTTTTGAAAATTATCCGATTTTAATTTTCTATAATTAACAGCTCCATTAAAGGTAATATTATCTGACAAATCCGAAAACAGAATGGTATTTGCCGAAAACTGCGTATCTTCTGCCCTATCTTGATATAAGGCATATACACTATTGCCGTTTTGCGAATTACGATTGGCAAAATACAAGGCATTCCAATCTATTTGCTTGTTGTTCAAGAATTTATCTTTTGCCAATTCCGCCATTTGCGTCTGTCCAAGCCCAATATAATAACTCGGCAAATTCCTATAATAAGTCGGGTCTGGATTTGGAGCATTCTGATAATCAATTCGCGAATTAGCAATATACCCTGTCTGAAAAGCCACATTTGTATTGAGCTTGGTGCGTTCATTCCATTTCCAATAATGACTCAATATCAAAATAGGCTCTTCCAAATCTTTGTCTCTTGAATTGCGTTTTTTGCCGTCTTGCCAACCCCAATACGAATTGTAATCAACTCCAGCCAAGTCATTTACCTCTGCTGTATTTGGCGAATTTTTCCCTCTACTATTTTGAGCATAAATAGCCGTCAGATTCAGACTGTGGTTTTCGTTAAACTTCTTTTCTATAGCCACAAACAACGATTTGGCATCATAGTCCGTTCCTTCAAAATATCCTTCTTTTGCCGTTCTGAACGATGCCGATAGGCTATATGCCCAACCATTTTTATTAAGACCTGACGAATGGGTGAGCATTGTTCGCCAATTGTAATTGGTGTTCGTTCCCGAAAAAGCCAGACGAGTTTGAGCCTTTTGAAACGATGCCCTCGTATTGATATGCTGCACTCCTAGCAAACTTCCAAAAGTATAATCAACAGGCTTCAGACCTGATATAAACTCCTGATTACGTGTTACATCATTCAGTCCTCCCCAATTTCCCCATTGTGGTCTTCCGTCATAGAGTTTGTTCATCAAAATACCATTGATTAACACCATTCCGTATTCATTGTCCAAACCTCTGATTCTGAATCTAGCTTGTCCCCAATTAAAAGCGGCTATCTGTTGATAGGTATCTCGAGAGGCTTGTAACAATCCAGAAGTTGCCTCCGAGCCTGTATTATCATCGCCCAAATCACTCTCTGTAAGCGTTATCAGACTCAATTCTTGTTCTTGTCTAAGATCTTCTTCCAAAACAATAATAGACAAATCGAGTATCTCTTGATCCAATTCTATCGGAAAGTTTGCCGTCTGATAGCCTCTATGTCTGATTACCAAGGTATAAGAACCATAAGGAATGTTGCTGAAGGAAAACTCGCCCATAGAATTGGTAGACTCTGAATAATCGGTATCGCGAAGCCAAACCTCCGCTCCTTGCAACGGAATATTGGAATAAGCCTCTTGTACCTTGGCTGTAATAATTCCTTGTTGAGCCAACAATCCTATCGAATGAAATAATAGCAAACTAAATAATACACGCCTAATCATAACCTTTTTATTTTTTAGAATACAAAAAATTACTATTTTTGATGAACAATCTTCCCCCAGAGGAGAAGTATACAAATTTAATTCATTTTTAAGAAAAAAAACACCTTATGAAAAATATTTTCACTTTTTTAATTGGTCTAATTTGTTCATTTTCTTTGGCTCAAGACAAAGTGTACAATATACGAACCATCGCTTTCTATAACGTAGAAAATTTATTTGATACAATTCGCGACCCTAATACGTTTGACGAAGAATACACGCCTGACGGAGCAAACTCTTGGACTTCGAGCAAATATAATAAAAAATTACAAAACATTAGCAGGGTCATTTCGGAAATCGGAACAAACGACCTCCAAAAGCAATCGCCTGCAATTATTGGTTTGGCGGAAATTGAAAACCGCATTGTACTAGACGATTTGGTTCGGCAACCGCTATTGAAATCGTCAAAATACGGCATTGTTCATTACGACTCGCCCGACAAAAGAGGTATTGATGTAGCACTTTTGTACAATCAGAAAATATTTAAAGTAATTGATAGTAAAGCTATTCCTCTTATTATATACGATTCACAAAACAACAACAAACGCGTCTATACCCGCGACCAACTACTTGTAAGCGGATTATTGGACGATGAACTCATACACATCATCGTTAATCACTGGCCCAGTAGGTCTGGAGGCGAAAAAAAATCATCACCATACAGAGAAAAAGCCGCCGATTTGAACAAAACCATAATTGACTCGCTCTTAGCAATTAATCCTGATGCCAAAATCATCACTATGGGAGATTTGAACGATAGTCCTACAAACAAAAGTCTGAAAAAGAACCTAAACACTTCTGATCAGCCCAACAACACAGCCCCTAATCAGATGTATAATCCCTTTGAAAAACTAGCCCAAAAGGGCGAAGGAACTATCGGATACAGAGACGCTTGGGATTTGTTTGACCACATCATTGTATCTGGAACTTTGTTACGTGAAAACAAACAAGAACTCAAAACATACACCTACTGGAAATCAGGAGTTTACAAAAAGAAATACTTTATGCAACAAGAAGGACAATATAAAGGTTATCCATTGCGAAACAACAATAACGAAGTCGGATTTAGCGACCATTTTCCTGTATATATCTATCTTATTAAAGAAATGTAAGTCTAGAAAAACAACTCTGGAAACGCCTCTTGAGGTCGTTTGCCTTGCAATCTTAAACGAACTAAGGCTTTGGCATAACCTCTGGCATAGCCAAAAAATTGTATCATCAGGGCATAGATTGATAGCAATCCTATGTAAAGACTCTTATTTTCACGAAAAGAAAACCAAAAACAAAGCACAAAATACAACATATAAGCTCCCAATAACAAGCCATTTCCGTACAACACCCCCAGTAATATAGCCATTACAAAACCCAAACAAAACGTCAACGGAAATAAATATACCAATTTAGCATATTGCGGATACCATAAATCCAAAATCACGCGGGTTTTTCCGAATTTATTTACTTGATAATAAAACTTTTCCCATGAAATTCTGCGTTTATGATATACCTTCACGTTTGAAAACAATCTGGTATCTACTCCCAAATCCCACAAACGCATTGCCAAGTCGGGGTCTTCCCCAGGGTGTATATTTCCAAAACCTCCAGATAAAATAAAGGCTTCTTTGGAAAGTCCCATATTAAAACTTCGCGGTTGAAACTTCCCCATTTGTTCCGAATTTCCTCTTATTCCGCCCGTGGTAAATACCGAAGTCATCGCAAAATTAATAGCCTTTTGTATAGGGGTAAAATTATCCAAAGCCGCGTCCTTGCCTCCAAAACATGCTACATAATGCTGTTGTAAAGAGTTTTCTGCTTGTTGCAAATAATCTTTAGGAATAACACAATCCGAATCGATTATCAAAAAATAATTTCCCTTTGCCTTTCGCATACCATAGTTTCTGGAAGCTCCAGGCCCTGAATTTTGTTTGTAATAATACGCTATATTCAGATGTTTGTATTTTTCTACAACAGCCTGACAATCAATAGTAGAACCATCTTCAACTATCACTATTTCAAACGCCTTGCTATAGCTTTGTTCTTGCAAACTTGCCAAGAGTTCGTCAATCTCATCTGGTCTGTTAAATACAGGTACAATTATAGAAAAATACAATTCTTTATCCATATTATTATTCTTCTTTCTGTCCCATAAGCATCAGATACGATTTCAAAAACGCATCAATATCACCATTCATCACCGCATCTACATCGGAGGTTTCGTGTTGCGTACGAACATCTTTTACTAATTTGTATGGGTGCATCACGTAATTTCTGATTTGCGACCCCCATTCTATCTTCATTTTACTAGCCTCTATATCGGCACGTTGCTCCAATCTTTTCTTCAGTTCAATTTCGTACAATTGGGAACGAAGCATCTGCATAGCACGTTCGCGATTATCGTGTTGCGAACGCGTTTCGGAACACTGAATTTGGATTCCTGTGGGTTTGTGCAATAATTGTACTTTTGTTTCTACCTTATTTACATTTTGCCCTCCTGCACCGCTTGAACGAGCTGTAGTGATTTCAATATCGGCTGGAGAAATTTCAATTTCGATAGTGTCATCGACAAGCGGATACACATATACCGACACAAACGAAGTATGTCTTTTAGCATTACTATCAAATGGAGATATACGCACCAAACGATGTACGCCATTTTCTCCTTTGAGGTAACCAAAAGCATAATCACCCTCAAACTCAAGTGTTACGGTCTTAACCCCAGCAACATCCCCTTCCTGAAAATTGAGTTCCTTAATTTTGTATCCATTACGTTCGCCCCACATCAGGTACATACGCATCAGCATCGAAGCCCAATCATTACTTTCTGTTCCTCCTGCACCTGCCGTAATTTGCAATACGGCACTCATACTATCGCCTTCTTCGGAAAGCATATTTCTAAATTCTATATCCTCCAGATGCCTCAGCGTAATTTGGTATTGCTCTTGAAGTTCTTCCTCTGTAATCCCTTCTTCTTTATAGAAATCATACGCCAATTGCAACTCTTGAGCATCTGACACTGCCTTTTGATAATCTGAAACCCATTTTTTTTGTGTTCTCAAATTTTTAACAATTAATTCGGCCTGTTTCGGATTGTTCCAAAAATCAGGTGCAAAGGTTTTCTCTTCCTCGTTGGTAATCAGAATAAGTTTTTTATCTATCTCAAGATAGTCTTTCAGAGCTTCAACACGCTGAACAATATTCTTAATATCATCAGTAGTTACTGTCATGTTTTGTTGATTATTTTAGAATGGTAAATTAGGCATTCCCTCCTTAGCGGCGGCTGCCAATTCTGTTTCGTGTATCTGGTTAGCCCTACTCATAGCCTTATTCAGCACTGTTACCAAATAATCTTCTAGTTGTTCTTTATCTTCTAATAAGGCTTCCGATACCGAAATATTTTTGATCATTCTGTTGGCTGTAACCGTAACCTCAATATATCCGTCCGAGGATTTTTCATCTATATATACCGTATCTAAACGCTTTTTGGTTTCTTCCACTTTTTGTTGGGCTTGTTGCAATTTGCCCATCATACCCATTAAATCTCCAAACATAGTATTTTATTTTGCTACAAAATTACAAAAAAGAAAAATTATCACAAATCAACTCCCACAGATTTACCAAACTTAAATTCAAATCCCAGTTTGACAACATTTGCAAATTTACAAACAAATCTCAATCTGCTTTTGAGTTTGGCATTCGGTGAGGTTCAACATGAATCAACACATCGGCTATACAAGGGAACACTCGCATCAGATAATCTTTGAGCTGATGAGCTATCACATGCCCTTCCTTTACTGTAATATTACCATCTACCTCCAAATGAACATCAATCAGAAATCTATTTCCGACCTTTCGAGCATAACATTTTTCGATGGCTCTAACACCCGCTACCTCCATAGACTTTTCCCTTATGGAAATGATAAAGTCAGTATGAAAATTCTCGTCCATAATTTCGCCTAAAGCAGGACGAAATATTTGATATGAATTGTACAATATAAATCCTGCTGCAAACAAAGCCGCCCAATCATCGGCCGACTCGTAACCTTCGCCCAAGATGAGAGCTATAACAATTCCGACAAAAGCTGCCATCGAACTTATGGCATCGCTCCGATGGTGCCAAGCATCTGCCTTAAGTGCTGTAGACTGCAACTCTTTACTCTTTCGGATTACTATCTGATACGATACTTCTTTCCAAAGTATAATGACTGCCAACACCCAAAGCGTAAACGATTCGGGCGGTTGATGTGGAGTCAATATATTTTTATAACTTTGATACCCTATCGTAATTGCCGACACTATCAGAAAACCGACCACCACAAAAGTAATCAGAGGTTCTATCCTACCGTGTCCATAAGGATGGTCTTCATCGGCTGGTTTGCTCGAATACCGCAAAGCAACCAACAATAACAATGACGAAAATGCGTCTGTAGCCGATTCGATAGCATCGGCAATCAAGGCGTAGGAATGTCCAAAATATCCAGTCAGCCATTTTATAGTTGCCAAAAGGACACTTCCTAATATTCCAAACAATACTATTTTCCCTGCCTTATCTGCCGATTGCATAACTGCTTATAGCTATTTTGAATCTTGCATTGCAAATACACGGCGGAGCAAATCAGATGTGCGAACTCCAATATCCGTACGAATATTTTTTTCCTCTACGGCTATCATTTTAAAAACACCATTCATTGCCTGATTGGTAACATAATCGGTCAGGTCAGGGTTCACCTTGTTTACTAACGGAATTTGATTATATTTACTAATAATCTGATTCCACACCTTATCGGCTCCTACCTTGGTAAGCGAAGTATTAATCACAGGCGAAAATTTATCGTACAACGCCGAAGAGGTGGTGTTTTGCAAATAAGTAGTAGCCGCATTTTCCGACCCCATCAAGATATTTTTGGCATCGGCAAAACTCATATTGGTAACTGCATCTACAAATATGGGTGTAGCTTCTTTTACAGCATCTTCCGCAGCCCTATTCAGCACCTTAAGTCCTTGATCGGCCAACAACCCCATACCTATATCACGCAATGCCTTGTCTACCTTTTGCAACTCCTGAGGCAATAATATCTTTACAGCTTCATTTTTGTAAAAACCATCAGTAATGGTAAGTTTGGACACTTGCTTGGTGATTCCATTATTAAGAGCCTCCTTAAGTCCTTGTGCAATATCGGTATTCGATATTGAACTTTGAGGCAGCTGCTGTGCCACCTGTTGCAACTCAACACAACTACCCAAAGGCAGTAATAACAATAAAAGAAATATCTTTTTCATAAATACATTTTTTGTGTGTTCAAAGATATAAAAAAAGCCGCTCTAAATCATAGAACGGCTTCATTTTTTTATACGAACTCAATTATTGTTGTACTTTTTTAACTAAAGTAACACCCTCTGGAGTTACAATCTTCACTACTAATACTTGGTTAGCTCCTAATATTGTAGCCTGATGTGCTTCTGCATTTACATTTTGTTTGCTGTATAGTTTTCTTCCCACGATGTCATAAATATACACATCTTTGATATCAAAACCTGCAGTTTGTAAATTCACGTTACCATCTTTGGTGTATACAATAAAGTTTGCTTGTTGCTCCGCAACAGGATCTACCGAAAGCTCTGAACGGAACACAACCTGGAATCTATCTTCAAAAGTACCATTGGTAGACAAGAACTCATACACTCCATCTTTAAGGTTGTGTAGCACGTTAGCCTCTTTGTCTTTCAAGTATACGTCCTGATTGTCAAACAATCCGTCTTGAGCTTCCAACTTAATGGTATAAGTACCTGCTTCGGCCGCCTGATATCCTACTGTAAACACGTCTGTATCTTCGAACGGTAAAGCGTAAGTTTGAATTGCAAACAAATCCTCTTGTTTGGTTGTATACAATTTTAGAGTTTGGGTTGGATTATAATACAATCCGTCCATACCGTCTTTTTCGTCAGACGAAAGGTTGGTATACCCCAACATCATATTTGATTTTTTGTTAGCTGCACTCAACGACAACCATACTCTATGTAATTCAAGGTTTAGCTCATCTTCCTCTGGAGTTGTTGTTTTGTAGAAATGCGTATTATCAAATCCTTCATAACTATCCTCGTCATTACCTTTGTATCGTACTGAGTTTGCAAAACGCATCGTAATATCTCCATCTCCATCAAAATTTTCAACGAAGAAACCTTGTGCCGATGGAATTCTTACAAAGTCAGGCGTATCAGGTCCCGCTAGGGTTGCTGTTACAAATTTGCTCTCATATTCAAATCCTACATTATCGCCTCCATCATCACCAGTAACAAGTCCTTTGTCCCACACTCGGATAGTAATTTTTGATGGAGCTGCACTATTATTTACTCCTGACACATATCTGCTTCTTCTCAACAAAGCGTCTATACCTACAGAACTCGGATATGGATTACCCATCAACACCTTTTTACCTTTATAAGCCGTAGCTGTATACTCTTTGTTGTGAGGCGTTCCTACAAACTGAGCTCTTAGACTATGAGGTTCAAAACCTGCTGTTCCATTTAAATCTGGTCCAAACGACACTGGAGGGAATATCATATAACCTCTAGCTGTTTCTACCATATCAGGATTGTTGTTCAGACCTACGTGATACCAAGTACCACCACCTTGACTACCTCCTGTTGGATTCCAAGGTAAAGCTGTTTCCATTTCATCTTTTACATCAACATCGAATACATCTGGTTGATTCAAATCTCCGTTTTTGTGCCAAAGAATATTTTGGAAAGCTGTTTGCACTGGAGAGGCCCAATATGTATGATCGTACTTGGTTACTTTTTTAGAAATACGCTCTACTACCAATGATCCTTCAAATATACTGTTCGTTTCGTTCAACTGGATAAGGTTTGCTCCTTCAGACACATAGAAGTTATGAGCATTTACAGGATTGCTCTGATCGTCAATATGCTTGATTTCTTCTTTTACTATAAGGTTTGCTCCTGATGATAAGGTTAATTTACCTCCTGTTTGTACCGTAAGCGTTTTAGCAAAACCACCCTCGTTAGATATACCGTTTCCAGTGTACAATACTGCCTGACGACCTTCGGTTACGTACACACAGTTTGCAAGGGTAGGAACCATTTTAGGTGCCCAGTTACCAGCCTCTTGCCATTTGTCTACCAACGCATTTGACGAACCTGTAAACTTACGCAATGTATAGGTAAAGTCTACATACACCGCATCAGTAATTACGTTACAATTATTTCCACTAAGTACTTTACGAACTACAATACGTTGTGTATCTTGAACCAAATCATCATGAACTGGCATATAGTTAAACTCTGCGGTAGTAGTAGTTTGAAACGGATTATTTGCCGCAGCGATGATTTCGTCTGGTGTTTGAGATGTACTTCCTACATACCACTGGAACTGTGTACCTGCCACAGTTACACCACCATTAACTGTAAGCGGAATAGCATCAAGATGACAGATTACATAGTTACCATCATCAGCTGTGATTGACTCTGGAGCTGTTGGTTGCCCCATGTGGTAAAACTTTGAACGACCATACTCGGTAAACAAATAAATGATACCTGTATGGAATGGCAAGTTTGCTATAATCGTTTCTGAATCTATTACATAAAACTCTCCATCTGCCAAATCATCTAAAGTAGGAGGATTTAACGACCCTGCATAAGGAGTCAATTGTACATACGTATCTGCACCTGCTCCTAAATCATTATACGATTTGAATTTTATTTTAATAGGCATTTCAGTTGAACCTGTAAAGTTTTTACCCTCGATAGTAACCAAATCACCACAAGCTCCTTCTACTTTGTTGATAGGGCTATAGGTCATGATTACCACCCCTGGAGCTCCATCACCTCCTGGTGCATCAGCTCCTACATTTGTTGCTCTACCACCTCCTGAACCACCACCACCGTACAACTCTTCTCCTTGTCCATAAGTTGGCGACTTACCTACCACTACTTGCGATCCATCAGGCAACACTACTCCATCAGCTCCATTACCTCCATAGTTTAGAGTAATACCTCCTCCAGTAATACCATTGGCATCCTTTCCTACACTACCCATCCCCATACCAGTAGGATCAATGCTACCTGCTGCTCCACCACCAGCACCAGAGTTACTAGCTCCAAAATACACAACGTTTTGCCCTTTACCTCCTTCTTTTAATACAGGATTAGGATAACCGATACTGTACGATGCATTTTGATCGTTTACAGATATAGACGTTACCACATCTCCTCCTGCTCCTCCACTAGCATCTACTGCTCCATATCCTCCTCGTGCTGCTACAAGGGTTCTATCTACTACCGATGTATTTCCAACACCTGTGAGCTCTTGTACTCTAGATATACCTCCGTTGATGTTTACTTGTCCTTGACCGTTGGCAGCATAACTACCTCCAACTCCCACAAGTACATCGTATCTTTTAACTGGGTTGATGTCCACAAACGACCTTGAATAGGCTCCTCCACCGCCTCCACCGCCATAAAAATCAAACGGAAGAGAATATTTATCGGCTCTACCACCAACTCCACCACCACCTACGGCCTCCATAGTAACGTGGGATAGTGAGTTGTGCGGAACGAACACATAGGTATTCTGCGTGTTAACAAACTCGTACTTAATACGCCCAGTATCTGCTGTAGTATTGTCCTGAACAGCAGAGTTATTAATATGAGTCATAACATAAGCCAAAGTATCTTGATGAGGCGTACTCTGTGCCTGTACCTCCACACTGACTAAGGCAGTTACTCCCACAGCTATAACTCCTAAAGACTTTTTCTTCTTAAAATAGTCAAATAGTAATTTATTCATAATCATAAAAATTTGTTTTAAACATCATTTTCTTCTCTTTTAAGATGCAAAGTTACAGATTTTTATTATACATAAGTTAGTTTTTTTTCACTTTTTGTATTAATTCTTGTTGTTTTGTTGTATTTTGTTAATATCTTTTACGTCAAATCGTCTGTGGTGTGGGCGGTATATTGTCTCCACTTATCAATACAGGACTGCAAATCGTGAGGTATAGGCACTTCAAAAAGCATTTCCTTACCTGTGGTTGGGTGGGTAAAACCTAAGGTTTTGGCGTGTAGGGCTTGGCGTGGCAAGAGTTTAAAACAATTCTCGACAAACTGTTTGTATTTGGTAAAGGTTGTCCCCTTAAGTATGAGATGTCCGCCGTATCGTTGGTCGTTAAACAGGGGGTGTCCGATATGCTTCATACTGGCTCGGATTTGGTGTGTCCGTCCTGTTTCTAACTTGCACGACACTAAGGTTACATAACCCAAACGCTCCAATACCTTGTAGTGCGTAACCGCCCATTTTCCCATCTGAGAATCTTGATAAACAGCCATTTGCATACGGTCTTTCAAATCTCTTCCTATATATCCTGTAATTGTGCCGTAATCGTTTGGGATATTGCCCCATACTAGGGCTATGTACTCACGTTGGGTGGTTTTCTCCTCAAATTGTTTTGCCAATTGCCACATCGCCTCTTCGGTTTTGGCAATCACCAATAAGCCTGTTGTATCCTTGTCGATACGGTGTACCAGTCCAGGGCGGTGGCTGGAGTTCATCGGAAGATTATCAAAATGATAGGTCAGTGCATTCACAAGCGTACCCGAATAGTTTCCGTGTCCAGGATGCACCACCATATTGGCTGGTTTGTTTACCACCAAAAGTTGCTCGTCTTCGTACAAAATATCGATGGGGATATTCTGAGGAATAATCTTGTGTTCGTACTTGGGTTGCGGAAACACCACCCTTATTACATCGTTGCCCTTAACCTTATAGTTTGCCTTTACGGGTTGGTCATTGACCCTAACGCTATCCATATCAATAGCTTTCTGAATTTTGTTACGCGTGGCGTTTTGTATAAGCCCCATCAGATATTTGTCAATCCTGAGTGGCGACTGCCCTGTACCCACCTCGAATTTGTAGTGTTCAAATAGGGCTTCCTCGGATTCTAATATCGGATTATTCTCCATCGGTAGTAATCTTATTTTGTAACGTATCGTTATCGGTCAAAAACACGGTTTTACCATCGCCCAGCACAAAATCTATACGCGATGTTTTTTTAACTTTATCGCCTGGTCGCAACTTTTTGCCCTTGTAGGTCAATTCCAAAACAACATCTTCGGCAAAATAAGGCTTGTAGGTTTTGCTTCCTTCTTCAAAACCTAAAGCCTTAAGTGTTGGCAGCACCTGCCTAAAAGTCAGTTCTTTATAATCAGGAACTTCCACCAAATTGTAAGTAGCGGCATTGAGTTTCAAGTATATTTTTCTTCCGCTTTTAACAGTAGAATTAGGCGTTGGGTCTTGCTCTACAATGGCGTTGGGCGGAAAGTTTTTGTCGTAACTCAACGTATCATTAATTTGGTAATTCAGATTAAGGTTTTTGAGTTTTTGCTCTGCTTCCACAACCGTTAGTTTACTCAAATCAGGTACTATAATTTGCTCTCCGTGATTGGTGTAATAATTGAGCCATTTGGAAAATCCCATCACTAAGGCTACCACAATTAAGATGGCTAAGGGTAGTTGTATCAAAAAGAATGATTTGTTTTTCATTTATTGTATTATTTTTATTAATAATCATTTTTATAAATATATAATCCCCATAAATCGTTTAGAATGGGTCTGGTACGCGTTCCTGTGGTTTGTCGTTGTCCTTTTGCGATTGTCTCTT
This sequence comes from Bacteroidota bacterium, assembly GCA_030528745.1. Taxonomy (GTDB): domain Bacteria; phylum Bacteroidota; class Bacteroidia; order Flavobacteriales; family Flavobacteriaceae; genus Flavobacterium. Next base: position 15,422 of record JAUMYH010000004.1, on the reverse strand, counting down.
TTTGGCACGTTCTTGTATAAACTTGCGGTATTCAGGATTAAATTCGGAGTCCAAATCGAGTAATTCTGTATCTTCTTCTTTGCGTTTATGCTTTTTTGAACCAAAAATTTTGGCCGCAAACTCTTCATAATTATCAAAATCCACGTCCCAAGTAATTCCGACCCCTTGTGTATAGCCTATTCCTTCTCCAAAATAATTGACATCGTTCTCACGGTTAAATCCTCTAACGTTAAAGGTACGGTCTTTATTGAGCCTGTACAACACCTCTACATTTCCGACCACCGCCGATTGTCTTGTGCCTCCTACAGGTACTCCTACCTTACCATTGATGGTTATATTTTCGTTGATTTGGGTCGAAAGGCTCATATTTACCCTATCGGAATCTTCTACATCTTTTAGACTATTGGGATTTTTACTAGCTACAGTATAATCAACCGACACATCAAATACACTCTCCCCCTCGGTAAGCAGTCCGTTGAACAAGCCACTTGCCGTTTCGGTCAAACTTCCTGCCAAAGCTCCCGAACCTGCACCTGTTTGCCCCAAGAAGTTACGAGTCAAAAGCAGGTAAAACGCCTGTGTACGACGCGTGTCGGCATCGGTCAATTTGTATTGAATCTCGGATTGTAGCACCGAACTCACACTCGGAAAATTAATTTGGAAATTCGGCTCTTGCAACGCCTCCAATGTTCCCTTAATATCAATTACAAGCTCTACAGGTATCTTTCTGTTAAAAGACGGATTTTCGAGCAATACTGCGGGGTTGGCATCGGTGGTGTATATGCCTTCGATGTTCATATTTGCCAAAATAGGATTTCCCGTCCAACTGATAGTTCCTCCTTTTTTGACGTTAAAACGTTTGCTTATGATACCTCCGTACTTAAAGTCGTAATATCCTCCTTCTACGGTAAACAATCCGTTCATGGTAAAAGTTCCTAAAGTATTTATATCCAACTCCAACTGACCATTACCGTGTCCTTCGCGGATGGCGTGTCCAGAGTCCTTGTCTATAATAATATCTATCTTTGCCACTGGAGTAACCCTGAGCATAAGATGCAACTCCATACCCATAGTAGAGAATCTGTCCTGAACAGAAAATTCCGTTTGATTTTCTTTAGGGTCTACGAATTTGATGTATGACACCTCACCTGTCGATTTCGAATCGCCAATAGGTATATACAAATGCGTTCCCTCTTCAGAGGTTACATTAGCTCTGATAACCAAAGCCGACACAGGTCCTCTGATACTGGCGTTTCCATTAATAAAAGCCGTTCCGTAATACATCACATCTTCGACATATTCGGTGTCCAACACCAACATTTTATTGCTCGAGAGATACAAATCCAGTTGCCAATCGGTAAACATTTTGTGAGTAGCCTCACCGCTAAGTATTGCCTTAGTGCCGTATTTGGTATCTGTAAGATTGATACCTCCCATAATTACCACATCTTCGGTAATATCAACTATAGTATTATTGTCAAAGGCAAAATCGGTATTCAGATACACCAATTTCATACCTGCCTTATCCAAAAATACACGCCCATTAATATCTGGTTTTTGGATATTACCCAAAATGGTAGTCCGACCCGATACCAAGCCCCTCAGATTGGTAATAATATCTCCTCCAAAAGCACTAAACGGACTGATGTCGAACTTGTCCAATCTCAAATCCATATTGGCGTAAGTTTCCTTGTTTTTGATTTCTAAATCGCCCTCCAAGGACATTACAAAATCGGAATTTTTGTACAAATACGAGTTTATTCCAAAACGTTCGAGTGTATCATCGCCCTGTATGTCTACAGTCAAATCGCCCATTAGGGTATTGTTAATTGATAGTCCGTCTATAGCAATAGACGAGGTCGGCGTGTAGGCATCGCCCTCTTGTCTGAAAAATATATTTCCGTTGAGCAATCCCTCTAGGTCAAAATTTTCAATTTCAGGGATGATTTTGGAAAGATTTACATTCTGAAAATCCAAGTTCAACAACTTATTTTTACCTTTAAATGCTCCTGTTAGAAAAATATTTTGCTCATTGTGCGAAAGCTCTATATCGTTAATCTGAAAATCATCTAAGGTTTGATTAAAAATAATTTTATTCAGATTATCCCCATCATTATTGATGTGCCACAGATAATCCTTGAAGTGCAATTCGGATTTTTTAAATCCAAAAACCGACCGTTGCTCCTGATCGATGGTATAATAGGTGTTAAAATTGTAATAATCCTGACTGGTTGCTCCACCTTTGAACTCCGTACGGAAGTGCAAAGTATCATTGCGTTTGATGTTAATAACCCCAAAATCAGAAATTTTATAATACGGATTTTCGATACTATCCATCTCTATATAAGCATTATAGATAGGATTTTTGTTGTCAATTTGCAAATCTATACGATGAATTTTATTATCTGCCAGTTGCAATTTGGGCGTTTGAAAATTAAATTTAAACACCTCCTTATCAGGATTGACATCGCCTTTGATAAACGTATTATTACCAAATGAAATACTCGGAAAAAACACCTCTACAATTTTGTTATAAATCGAAAAATTAAACTTCAAGAATTGGTTTGCCCTAATTTTGAATGGAGAATAATTGGTGTACAAACTACCCAAAGCGTTTTGGAAAATCTTGGGAAGCTCCCCAAAATTATACCGCCCAATAAGTTCGCCTTCAATAATATCGTGCGAATCTATTATTATAGACCGAACCCCATCTTGATCAATATTACAATTTATCTGAAAATCTTCAAAATAATAGGTATCATTCTGATTTTGATACGAGGCATTGTTAATATTGACAAACCCCTGAATCTCATCAAGGGTGTTGCCCTGCCCTACAAATAGCACCTCTCCCTTAAGCACCGAGAGCGTGTCTCTTTCGATAAGGTTAATCTGATACAAGTCGGCATAATCGACATTTGCCCTAAAATCGTATTTATTCTGTTTGGCTCCCAAATTGAGCAATCCCTCAAAGGACAATTTTAAATTCTTATCATCAATGTGTGCTTCTCCTTCAAAATAAGGTTCTTTAAATTTACCTCTCAATATGATTTTTTTATAATCATAACCGTTGAGATGTATTGACGATATAGCTCCGTCTACATAAGCATCTAATGTAGCCTGTGTAGTACCCTTTCCCTTTATGTCCAACTCTGAGGTAATCCGTCCTAAAGCATTGTTGTTCAAGATCTGCCCTAATCCAAAGTTTATCGTACTTACTTTACCTTGATAAGTCATCTGTTGAGGGTCGGCAATATTTTGCAAATGTAAATCCGTAACAAGATTCCCTATATGCGTGGCTATATTCGACTTTAAACTCAGGTTGTTCTTATCCAAAAATAAAATTCCGTTACGCAACACTACCCTGCCTAAATTGTCCAACTGCGGCGGAAAGGTTTGCCCTAACACTCTAGGTAACAAATTCTTGAGAGCTTCATTGGAAGTGTTTAATTCTGTAACATTCCCACTAATCGAAAAGTCGCGTTCATTAACTGCCGTTAGATTTTTAAATTCTAATGTCCCATTCAAAATAGTTTGCCCATCATTCAAAAACAAATTGTTTAATCTGAACTCATTCAACACCCCTTTAATATGGGTGCTAAAATTAAAAATCAACTCCTCATTAAGCTCTGGATAAAAATAATTGATGTCAGCAGCGGCTATTTTGCTTTCAGTCCCAAACTGGGCATCAATGTTTACTTTATCTGTAAAAGCTGACAAATCACCCTCGTTATAATCCATATTGATACTACCTATCAGACGCGTTTGATTGAGCGTCTGCACATCTAAATCCTCTAACGATATGTTTGTAGAGGAATAATGAACCTTTGCCTTCATCTTATCAACAAATACCCCCCGGTGATCTTTCATCGACAAATGTAGTATGTCTGCATCAATCTTATCGGCTACAATCGAAAAGTTATCCAAATCGGCATTCAGATGTCTAAAATCCACACTTATTGGGGTTTCGGCATTCTGATTAGTCACCCTAAACCTTCCGTTGGCAATTTTTAGATTCGAGGAGTTCAACACAAAAGGCTCGGTAGATTTTTCTTTATTGTCGTTTGAGAATTTTTCAACAAAAACACCTATACTGGACTCCTCTTCGCCCTTGTAAGTAGTGAGGTAAAATTTAAGTTCCTCTGCACTCAAATCGCCAAAAATTAAATTTCCTTTGAGCAAAGCCCTTTTGCCTATAATCTTGGTTTGAATTTGCTTGGCATATATTAATGTGTCCTGATGATGGTCTTTAATCAAAACCGTTTTCAGTTTGACACTTCCAAACGGAGTAATGCTTAGCCTTTCAACATTGACGTCTACTTGCATCGACTCACGCAAATAATCCGTTACTTTTCCGCCCAAAAATGTTTGCACTGCAGGTATGGTTAGCAAAAAAGCCACCAAGAGTAGTAGCATAGCTAACCCCAAAATAATCCGCCCAAATATTCTTATGATTTTTCTGATAACCTAAAAATGTTTAATTTTGTTGCAAATATAAATCAAATTTTGTTTGAATCTATGTCTGATGATTCTATTTTTTTATTAGCAATCGAAAGTTCGTGCGATGACACGGCAGCGGCTGTGTTGCGTAATGATGTCGTTTTGTCGAATGTTGTATCTAGTCAAGAAGTACACCAAAAATACGGTGGCGTAGTTCCTGAATTGGCGTCTCGTACCCACGAAAAAAACATCATTCCTGTAGTAGAACAGGCCTTAAAAGATGCTGGTATCGACAAACAACAGCTTTCGGCTATTGCTTTTACACAAGGGCCTGGATTGCTCGGCTCGTTGCTTGTTGGCGGTAGCTTTGCCAAATCACTCAGTTTGGCACTTAATATCCCACTTATTGGAGTAAACCACCTACAGGGACACATATTGGCACATTTTATCAATCACGATGGACAACCCAAACCTTCGTTTCCTTTTTTGGCAATAACCATAAGCGGTGGACATACGCAAATAATCCAAGTTAATGCACCCTTTGAAATGGAAATACTTGGCGAAACACTTGACGATGCCGTTGGAGAGGCTTTTGACAAAAGTGCCAAAATACTCGGATTACCATATCCTGGAGGCGTACTCATAGATAAATATGCCCAACTAGGCAAACCTATTTACTCTTTTTCAAAACCCAAAATAGCCGACTTAAATTTTAGTTTCAGCGGATTAAAAACACAAATTTTGTATTTTGTGCAAAACAAAACCAAAGAAAATCCAGATTTTGTAAAAGACAATTTGTACGATATATGTGCCTCTATTCAGCATATTATAACTCAAATAATTATTGATAAAATCGAAAAAGCCGTGCAACAAACACATATCAAGCAGATTGCGCTAGGTGGTGGTGTGTCGGCAAACACAGGCATCAGAACAGCACTCGCTCAAAAAGCCCAAAAATTGGGTTGGAAAGTATTTATCCCCAAATTTGAATACACCACCGACAACGCGGCTATGATAGGCATTGTTGGCTATCTGAAATACAAACAAAAACAGTTTGACTCCATTAATACGCCTATCAAAGCACGTTTTTAGAACACTCATGAAACATCTTCCGTTTGTAGTAGCGTTGTTATTAGGAGTCAGCACACTTGTCCTTAATGCCCAGTCTATTTTCAAAAAAACAGATAATTGGTTTGCTCCTGCCGATTCCTTAAATACTACACGCCGAAATATAGTCGTAACATCGCACGGACTATTAGGTGGTGGCACACTCTATCTGCTGGGACAAACTTGGTACAGTAAGCACCAACAAAACGATTTTCATCTATACAACGACAATACCGAATGGCTACAAATGGACAAAATGGGACATGTTTTCTCGACTTATACACTTACCAAACATACAGCAAATATGTATAAATGGGCTGGTATCGACCATAACAGCAGTGCTATATATGGCAGTATAGTCGGATTTACATTTGTATCTGCTATCGAAATTTTGGACGGCTATTCAGAGCAATGGGGGTTTTCTTACGGAGATATGTTGGCTAATTTGGGTGGTAGTGCATTCTATCTAGGGCAAGAGCTTTTGTGGAACGAACAGCGTATTCAGTTCAAATACAGCTTCCATACCACGCCCTATGCCAATCGAAGACCCGAGCTACTCGGTGCCACATTGTCTGAACAAATGCTCAAAGATTACAACGGACAAACCTATTGGATTTCGGCAAACCTACATTCGTTTTTTCAAAGCAAATATATTCCCAAATGGCTTAATATCTCGCTAGGCTATGGTGCTGAAGGAATGCTTACAGGACACCAAGCTCTGGTAAACTATATATTTCTGCCCGAGAAACAACGTTTCAGACAATTCTACCTCAGTTTTGATGTGGATTTAGAACGAATCGAAACCAAATCGCACCTGCTCAAAACTATTTTCTCGATAATAAACACTATCAAAATTCCAGCCCCTACCCTAGAATACAACACCAAAGGAAAATTTATCTTCAGACCGCTATATTTTTAAAATAACTGTTCAGCATTCCATACTAAAATCATTGTAGAAAATACGCATTGTTTTCTACATTTTTCTACACCAAACACTATCCTGTTTTTTGAATTTTACATAAAAAAACGAACTTCGGACGGTACGTGTTAATAACTTTAGCCAAAAACGTAAACAGCTTATATTTAAAGGCATTACCGCTCAATTTTATCCACAGAATAAATCGTTTTAACAAAGATTTAACTACAAAATTAGGTGTTCTATTCAAAAACATCTACCTTTGTCGGCTCAAAAATTGCCCTTTACGGAAGGACTAAAATTAGAAATTGATGAAAAAAAAGTGGTATTTATTGTTGTTTTGTACAGTTGGAGGGTCTGGTTTGGTAGCCAGTTTTGACACCAACAAAGAGACAGACTACATTTGGACATACACTCAGGAAGAGGATACTTCTAATGCCTTTATAGTTCCAACCCAAAACCAATTAGAATTTAATCATTTTGAAATCCCATTCTCTGGCAAGTCTTTCGTAGCTTTCAGACAAGCGTTGGCTTTTAGAGAATCGCAAGGAAGGTACGATTTGGTCAATAAATTCGGTTATGCTGGTAAATATCAATTCGGAAAAACATCGATGCAGGCCGTTGGCGTTTATAACCGAACCGAATTTCTTAGAAATCCTATTTTGCAAGAAGAGGCCTTTATAGCCTTGCTTTCTATCAACAAACACCTGCTCAAAGACGAAATCGAAAAATATTCGGGTATGGTGTTCAACGGTATTGAAGTTACCGAATCGGGAATCTTGGCTTCGGCACATCTTTTGGGGGCTTATTCTGTAAAAAAATACCTTCGTAGTAAAGGACGTATTTCCAAAAAAGACGCTTTTGGAACTAACATCCGTTCGTATATGAAAAAATTTGGAGGATACGACACCTCAATTATTGTAGCCAACCCCAACGCTAAAGCCACGGACAATCTGGTTCGCCTCGAAAAAAGAAAAAATTCATAAACTACTCATTTGCACCTTTTTACAAAATGGTGTTTTTTCAAAAAACATCAGATTGTTTCGTATTATTTTTGTTCTCAATTAGGCATAACCTATCAGAAATCACAAGGAATACATTCAAAAGTTTGGGCTACAACCTAAACAGATTTGCAACATTCTGATTTTTTATTAATTCATTTCGTTAAAAGTAAATTAGACTCTGATTTATTTTCGTAAGTTTGCACTATTTTAATTTTTAACCTTAAAAATAGGAAAAATGATCCGAAAAATTCTATCTTATTTCTTTTCTACCAAACTCATGGCAGTATTGTTCATTGTGTTTGCCCTTGCCATGGCAATAGGTACTTTTGTTGAAGACCGATACAATACCGATACCGCTCGTATCCTAATTTATAACGCTTGGTGGTTTGAGGCTATTATGGTATTCTTTTTAATTAACTTTATAGGAAATATCAAACGCTATCAGCTACACAAAAAGGAAAAGTGGGGAACGCTAATCCTACACCTTTCGTTTATATTTATCATTGTTGGAGCGTTTATAACACGCTATATCAGCTACGAAGGTATTATGCAGATAGAAGAAGGCAAGAGTGAAAATCAAATGCTTTCGGACAGATATTTTATCCAAGCGTATATCGATGGCGAATATCAAGGCGAGATGCGTAGAAAAATTCACGAAAAACCACTTATTCTCTCGCAAATCACAGATAATTCTTTTACAATCAAAGGCGTTTTTGACAACACACCATACCAAATTCAGTATAAAGACTACGTTATGGGAGCAACAGAAATACGTGTAGAAGACCCCACACAAACCGAAAGACATCTCAAACTGGTCGAATCTTCAACTGGAAGTAGACACGAACACTATCTTAAAGAAGGCGAAGTACAGAACATTCACAACATCTTATTTGCCTTTAACAAAACAACACCTGGGGCTATCAATATTACGCTCGATCAAGACGACAACTATTCTATTCACTCGCCTTTTGGTGGTGAATATATGATTATGTCTACTCGTGAAAAACACAATGTTTACGCCGATTCGATACAACCCTTACAATTACGCTCTCTATACAATATGGCAGGAATCAGTTTTGTATTCCCCGAAACGGCTATGAAAAGTAAGATTGCCTACAAATCGAATGAGCAATGGAAAAATCAGGGCAACACCGATGCACTGAGCCTTATTGTAAAAACGCCTAATGCCGAAAAGGAAGTAACCCTATTGGGAAGCAAAGGTGCAATGGGAATGCCTATTTCTATCTCTCAAGATGGACTTGACTTTACCCTTTTCTTTGGAAGTAAGGTTTACGAATTGCCTTTTGCCATCAAACTTAACGATTTTATTGCCGACAAATATCCTGGTACAGAAAACAGCTTTTCGGCATTCAGAAGTAAAATAACCGTAGAAGACACCCCTACATACGACTACGAAATATTTATGAATAATATCCTTGACCACAAAGGTTATCGCTTTTTTCAATCGTCATACAATTATTCCAACGACCAACAAAGAGCCAAATTTGAGCCAGATATTACGGTATTATCTGTAAATCACGATTTTTGGGGTACATGGATTACATACATAGGTTATACCCTACTTTATATATCTATGGTTTGGATTATTTTTGACAGAAACTCTCGTTTTGGCGATTTGAAAAAACTTTTGAAAAAAATCAAAGAACGTAAAAAAGGTATCGCAACAATAATAGCTCTATTGCTATCTGTCAATACCTTTGCCCAGCACACAGATACTATCACTAACAATGAAAAACACACTCACAAACGTATCACGCTTGGTATCTCGGAAAAACAAATTGATTCGCTTATCGAAATACTTCAGGTCGATAAAGTTCATGCCGAAAAATTTGGAAGACTCGTAATTCAGGATGCCTCTGGACGAATGAAGCCTGTTAATACTTTTTCTTCTGAACTTATACGTAAGGTTCACAAAAAGGACACTTACAAAAATATGAGTTCGGATCAAGTTTTTCTGTCGATGATTCAGTATCCAAACCTTTGGAACGAAGTACCTCTGATTTATCTGAAAAGAGGAAATGACAGTATCCGCAGTGTACTTGGATTAGAAAAAGATGCCAAATACGCCTCTTTACTTCATTTTTTTGACCAACAAGACAAATACAAATTAGAGCCATACCTCGAAGAAGCTCAAAAAGCCGCTGTGAAAAATGCCTTCCAAAAAGACATAGTCGATGCACACGAAAAGGCTTTATTGTTGAGTTCTGCCTTGGGTGGTGGCGTACTTCGAATATTTCCTATACCAAACGATTCAAACAACAAATGGATTTCTTTTTTAGAAATTCCCGATGCTAATCTTAAAGCAGACGAGGAATCTACCTTTTTTATAAAAAATATCTTACCGCTCTATTTTCATACCCTACAAGATGCCAAAAGAGCTAAAGACCCAGCTAAAATAGATTCCATCTATACACAGGCCGACATCTACCTCGAAGGAATTACTAATTTTCAGAAGAAAAATGGTGCAAAAGTAATGCTTGAACAAAAGAAAATTGATTACGAAATTATGTATAACAAATACGATATTTTCAAAAAATTATTTTCTTGGTATTTGTATACTTGTGCCTTGATGTTCTTGTTTAGTATTTTACAAATATTCTACAACAACAAATTCATCAACAACACCCTAAAGGTTAGCTTCTATATTGTGGTTGCACTATTTGTCTTACACACCTTAGGACTCATTACGCGTTGGTACATATCAGGACACGCTCCTTGGAGTAATGCCTATGAATCAATGATTTATGTAGCGTGGGCTACCATGCTCTTTGGACTCATATTCGGACGAAATTCGTACCTTACCACCGCCTCTACTACTTTTGTAGTTTCGATGGTACTGATGATAGCTCACTGGAATTGGCTCGACCCTCAGATAGGAACTCTACAACCTGTACTTAATTCGTATTGGTTGATGATTCACGTAAGTATCATTGTGGGTAGCTACGGCCCATTTGCTATAGGAATGATATTGGGTGTTGTAGCACTGTTATTGATGATTTTCACAAACGAAAACAACAAAAAACGCATGGAACTCAACATCAAAGAACTTACCTATATCAACGAGATGGCATTAACTATCGGACTAGTAATGCTTACCATTGGAAACTTTCTTGGAGGACAATGGGCTAATGAAAGTTGGGGACGCTACTGGGGTTGGGACCCAAAAGAAACTTGGGCATTAATCTCTATTATGGTATACGCCTTTGTAATACACGCACGACTCGTGCCTGGACTACGCGGTTTGTGGTTCTATAACCTTATTAGCATCTATGCTTTCGCCTCAATTGTAATGACCTACTTTGGGGTAAACTTCTATCTGTCTGGACTACACTCCTATGCCAGTGGAGATAAAGTTGTAACTCCTAGTTTTGTGTATTATTCTATAAGCATCGTTGCTATAATTGGTATACTATCATACATCAAATACCGCAAATTCTTTAAAAAGTAATATTATCTTACTAATTTAATTATTCTTCAAAAACAGAGCTACTTTTTCTAAAACTAGTTCTGTTTTTTCTTTAAATGGAAAATGAAATGTATCCGATAAAATATATTTTTCTGCTTTGCCTCGAATCAGTTGTAGGGTCTGCTCTACCTGTAACAAACTGCCAAACTGATCCTGCTCACCTTGAATAAACAACAAAGGAACGCTAATATTTTGAACCATATCTGCTATATTCCAATTTCTAAAATTAGCATCTTGCCAAATACCAATCCAGTTATAAAACAGCATATCTGTTTTTTCGGCGTGGTATTTAGATAGTTTCTCCGAAAAATCAGTATCTTGATACCATTTCTGAATCGTTTTTATTCCTCCTAAGGTAATATCTTCTACAAAAATATGAGCCGCCTCTACAATTATTTTTTTGACCAAATTACCCATTTTGCCCCCAGCCAATAGTGCAATACTCCCACCATCACTATGTCCGTACAGAATCACATTTTGCAACGAAAAATACACCATAATTCGCTCAAGAATTTCCACCTCACATTCTAAATAATCCAAAGATCGAGGCTCCTTAATGGCTGATGATTTGCCATGACCTAACCTATCATAAACCAGCACATTGCAATTTGTTTTTATGGAAAGTAACTCAGGAAAAACCCTCCATTGCTGAACACTCCCTAAGGCATCGTGCAGAAGAATAATTGTATCTTGTGCCATTGGATTTTTCCAAAACACATAATAAATAGTGCCTTCTTCAATGGCTATATTTCCTTTGGTACACCTTGTCATTTTATTTATTTTGAATTTTTATGATTTAAAAGAAAAATCTTATTTTTGCAAAGATTAAAAATAATTTACTAATAATTATGGGAAGAGCCTTTGAATTTAGAAAAGCACGTAAGATGAAACGTTGGTCTGCTATGGCCAAAACATTTACCCGAATCGGAAAAGACATTGTAATGGCTGTTAAGGAAGGAGGTCCTAATCCTGATACCAACTCAAGGCTAAGAGCAGTAATACAAAATGCAAAGGCTGCCAATATGCCTAAAGAAAACGTAGAAAGAGCCATCAAAAAAGCTACCGAAAAAGATACTGCCAACTACAAAGAAGTACTTTTTGAAGGGTATGCACCACACGGAATAGCAATACTTATCGAAACAGCAACTGACAATAACAACCGTACTGTGGCTAACATTCGTAGCTATTTCAATAAATGCGATGGAACTTTGGGTACACAAGGGTCGGTAGAATTTATGTTTGACCACACTTGCAACTTCCGTATTCCTAACACAGGGATAGATATTGAGGAACTCGAACTTGAGATGATTGATTTTGGTGTTGAAGAAATATTTGCTGACGAAGACGGAATTGTGATGTACGCACCATTTGAAAGTTTTGGAGCAATTCAGAAAGAATTAGAAAACAGACAACTCGAAATACTTTCTTCTGGGTTCGATCGTATTCCGCAGGTAACCAAAAAACTTACTCCTGAACAAATGGCCGATGTGGAAAAACTTCTTGAAAAAATAGAAGAAGACGACGATGTACAAAATGTATTCCATACTATGGAAGAAAGCAATGACTAACCAATTTATATAGAGACTATCCGCAATGGTTTGTTCTACAATGGTTGTGAGGACTTTACAAACTACATTTATTTAAACATTTTTTGAAAGTATATCTTTTTCACTACATCTGAATAAACTATCGGAGGGTCTCTTCTTTACTATTATGCTCAAGAAGTTAAATCCAAAGCTCGAACAAACACTCATCGAACTGCAATTCAATGTTCCTTTACCACTCCAGAAAGAAACTTTTTCGCTCTACAAAAGTGGACTTAATCTTTTGATTGATGCTCCCCAAAACGCTGGTAAAACATTTAGTATTGCCCTCAATTGTATTCACAAACTTGATACGCCTTTTGAGCAATCGCCCAGAGCTTTGATAATTGTTGCTAATAAAGATGAGGTGCTTCATCTGACCGAATTAACAGAGGCGTTAAACAAACACAACAAACTTCGTATTTTTCAAACCTACGAACAAACCGATATTGACCAAGACAAAAATCTAATTTCGGAAGGAATAGACATACTAATAGGTACGCCCAAAAAAATTAACGATCTCTTTACCAGAGCTGGTTTTGACATCAATCAACTTAAATTATTAGCCATCGACAATATCGACAGCATAATCAAGAATCGACAAGAAAACCTCATTAACCGAATCATTGATAGTTGCCCAAGAACCCAATTCATAATCACTACAAAAACATCTGACAACAAGGTAGAACGATTCGTTGAACGGAATTTTGAAGATATAGAATACTACAAATTTGAAGAATAATTATCTAACAGAATAATCAAATATAATCTATTTTTACTAAATTTGTCTAACGTAAATATTCAAAAAATGAAAATAGCCATTGGAAATGACCATGCAGGTACAAATTACAAAAACGCCATAGTAACACATCTTGAAAAAAAGGGAGTTCAGATTGTAAATTACGGCACTGATGCTACTTCAAGTGTCGATTATCCTGATTTTGTACATCCTGTAGCTAAAGATATAAACACCGAAAAAGTAGATTTTGGTATCGTAATATGCGGTAGTGGCAATGGAGTGGCTATTACTGCTAACAAATACCCAAAGGTACGCTGTGCTATTTGCTGGACTAAAGAAATTGCCGAATTAGCACGGCAGCACAATGATGCCAACATACTGAGTATTCCTGCCAGATATACTTCTGTAGAACAAGCCATTAACATCGTAGAAACTTTTTTTGAGACGGTCTTTGAAGGCGGTAGACACGCCGCTAGAGTACAAAAAATACAACATTGCCTATAATAAAATCGATAAAATAAAGTTTATATCCCTAAATTATATTATAATGAAAAGGTATATTCTCTCATTCTCGCTTCTTGTATCTTTCCTTGGTTTTGCCCAAGAAACTACCAATCAACTTAACAAAAACGGCAAAAAACACGGACTTTGGAAAGGCACTTACAAAGAAAGTAAAAGACCTCGATACGAAGGGACTTTCGATAATGGTAAAGAAGTCGGCGTTTTCAAATACTTCGATGATACCAAAGCAGGAAAAGTGATTGCCACTCGTGATTTCTCAAAGGGCGATGGCGGTTGTTATGTAACGATATTTGACCGAAAAGGCAATAAGGTAAGCGAAGGATACGTAGACAAAAATGGTGATAATCAAGGACTTTGGAAATATTACCACAAAGATTCTAAAAAAATAATGTCGGAAGAAAATTACACCAACGGCAACATTCACGGCAAAAAGTTAATCTATTACAAAGAGGGAAATCTGGCCAACGAAATTAATTATAATAACGGAATTAAAGAGGGGCTTTTTTTACAATATTCTAAAGATGGGGTAATCCTAGAGGAGATTCCTTATAAAAACAATCAATTTCATGGCGAGGTCATTTACAGAAATCCTAAAGGACAAATAACCGCACAAGGTAAATACGAACACGGAATCAAAAAAGGGATTTGGAAATTTTTTGAAAATGGCAAACTCATTCGCGAAGTCAATGCTGAGGACAAAGATTTTATCTACAAAGGGAAAACGAACAACTAAAATGTGTTTTGTTACCTTGTTACTTCTTTCAAAAGTTAGAAAACCCCTATAATTTTCTACTCAAAACGTTTCGTAATTTACTCACACGACCACACAAAATCTTCTACTTTACTATGCCTTTCAGGACGGTATTCATAATGCCACCATTCGGAATAGATTGATTTAAAATTGTGTTTATCCATAATGGTTTTCAGCAACCTACGATTTTCTAAAACTTCTTGTGGCAGGTTTGTATAAGTATGATGCGATTCTTTTCCAAAATAATCAAAGGCTGTACCCATATCCAATTCATTTCCTTGAGCGTCTACAAGGGTTAAATCAACTGCTGCTCCTCGGTTGTGCTTTGAACCTCTTGTAGGACTCGCAACATAGTTCGTATGTGGCAATATCGCCCACATCTTTTTCTGTACCGATAATGGTCTGTAACAATCAAAAATCTTAATATTGTAACCTAATGCTTTAAATTCCAGATAAGCATTATGCAACGCCTCGGCTGTAGCTTTACGCAAAAAACATTCCTGACAATCATAAACCGATTGTTTTAGAAAATTGTCAGCAGTAGCATATTTCATATCAAGTATTACATCGTTTATCAATATTTTGATATTTACAAAATCAGAATGATATTCTTTCTGTTTTTGAGATGTTTTGGGTGCTTCTATTGTATCTTTTGGAGGAGTTAGTACATCAGTATCCTGAACAATTTTTTCTTCCTTACAGCAAAGGAATAGAACCACGAAAAGGCATAAGACAAAACCAAATCTCATTATATTATTTAATTTTCAAAATCAACTTTAAATGCTCTTCTATTATCTATTTATAAAAAACTTTTAATTTAAAAAAAAACGGCGACTCGAGGCTCTAACTGGCGAAGCAATCGACCATAAGGACACG
>JAUMYH010000059.1 GCA_030528745.1 Bacteroidota bacterium | reverse complement strand
ACTCAGTAAATCCATAAAAACAAAAATATTAAATTTCGTGCGTTTGACCTAGGTTGAATCTAAGATATTTTGAAAATAGATATTTTTTTCATAAATTTGGGGTTACTATCAAAGGTTTGGAAAGTATTACAAACATTTTAAATTATTGTTGTTATGAAAAAAACTTCATTTTTATCCATTATTTTGGTTCTTTTTGTTGGTGTATTGGTGGCTTCTTGCTCTGGTGGGGGAAGTGAACCGTCCACTTCTAACACTTATTTTCGTTTTAAATTAAATGGTGTAGAGAAAAATTACAATAACGCTACAGCTGATTATAGATTTGTTCAATCTCGCAACAAACATTCATCAATATACGTAACAGGTAGGGAGCTTGTTGGGGTTTCGTCCAATAACCCTACACTATCTATTCAACTTGATGCCGCACTGTTGGATAGTGATGATAATTGGGTAGGTATGGATCTTGTTGCGGGGATATATTCTGCCCAGTACAACACACAATATATATTGGGTTGTAATCATTACGTAACGGGACTTGATAATTATACTATAGACGATGAAAATTTCGTTTTGAATGTACAATATATTGACAAACATAGAGCTAAGGGAACTTTTTCAGGGGTTTTGAAAGACCATAACGACCAGGTAATGACCATTACAAATGGGGAATTTGATGTGCCTGTAGATTATAGAGCGGTGGCAAATTAGTAGTTTCTATCTCGTTGAGGTAGATATAATTATGTAAATTGATTTGAAAGTATTTTTTAATAAAATATGAAAAAGTTGTTGTTCTGTTTGTTCGTGTTGTTGCCTTTTTGGGGGATGGCTCAAAAGAAGGAGGTGATGCCTAAAAAGAAATTTGATGTAGAAGATGCTAAGGCTCGGTTGGCTTTGGGAACTTCGACCATTAAGGGAGTGGCTGTGGCTCGTGAGTACAACAATACTTCCACTAAGGCGGAAATCATTGGTGTTAAGCATTATGCCCCTGAAGGGACAGTGGTGCTTTTGTTTCCGATGACGGATTATTTTAAAGAATATTTGAAAATGCGTCAGAAGTACAAGATGAGTCTTAAATATATTCCTGTGCTATCTCAGGAAGCCTTTGCTTATCGGATTGAAGCTACAGTGGGGGCTAATGGCGAATTTGTATTTGAGCAAATGTTACCAGGGAAATATTATCTCGAAACGCAATTTAATTATACAGGAGCTGCCATAGGGCAACGACAAATAGGCGTTACGGATTATTATAATGGTTATGGACATTATAGGGGTTCATCGCCTATTTATCAGAGTTTTAAGTATAATTATAATGGAGCTACTATAGAAAGGGCTTTTGTTGAAATTAAAAAAGATGGAGAGGTCAAAAATGTAAAACTTTAATACAGAGTTTACTATGATAGATTTTTGTAAAAAAATAAAAATATTGATAATAGCTTTAATCGGATTTGGAGCTATGCAAAATTTGTTGGCACAATCTAAATACGTAGAAGGAATTCGCGGAGGTTATACAAGTGCAAGGCAAGAAATAAAGTTGAATTCTTTTGAAGGGACTGATGTCTCGGCAGGGAGTGGTTTTTATGTAGGATTTTATGCAGAAAGAAGATTTGCTGAGCGATTTTCGTTTCATTTAGATCTTGATTATTTGAATGTTACCTCGGAAATAGCCAATTCAGAGAATGTAAAGATGCGATTAAATAATGGATTGTTGATAGTGCCATTGAGCTTAAAAGTATTCCCAACTTACGATTTGGGAATTTATCTTGGAGGTTATTTAGGAACATCATTACACAACAAAATAGCACTTTCTTCGACAAATTTAACTTCAACGCAACTATTAGACTTACAGAAAAAGATAGAAAAGGAGATTAAAGACGACAAACTGGGTTCGGTTTACGGATTGCGTTTCGGTGCGGATTATCGCGTATGGGAGGATTTACATTTAGAGATGTTTTATTATATGGGTTTTCCTAAAAAAGGAAAAAATAAGACCACTCAATATAACGCAAACTTAATTACCGCAGGATTGAATTATAGATTTTAAAAAAAATATAAAATGAATTTTGAAGATTACAAACAGTGTTTTTCGGACATTTTGGAGGATAGGATAACGGACGGCGTTTATCAAGATGCTCAATATAAAGAATATACCAAACTGAATTGGTCAAGACAAAGCCGATGGATGAAATCAGGCGTGTTGGAGGCTGATGTGATTGCTTTTTTGAAAAATATTAACCAAAAAATGTATTGGACGGTAATTACAGAGCCTTGGTGTGGAGATGCTGCTCATATAGTGCCTTTTATAGAGTTAATGAGTAGAGAAAATGAAAAAATAGAAGTGAATTACGAACTTAGAGATACCGCTCCATTCACTATTGAGAAGTATTTGACTAATGGAGCTAAGTCTATTCCGAAATTAATTGTTAGAGATGAACATGGGAATGATTTGCTGATTTGGGGACCAAGACCTCAGCAGTGTCAGCTTCAGTTTGAAGAAGAAAAAAAACAAGGTTTGCCAATGGAACAAATAAAAGCAAATGTTCAGAAATGGTATAATCAAGATAAGGGAAAAGAAATTCAACAGGAAATTACCTCAAGTCTTCAAAACATTTTAAAGTAATGAAATTATATACCAAAACAGGCGACAAGGGAACTACCTCGTTATTCGGAGGTACTAGAGTGCCAAAGCACCATTTGCGAATTGAAAGTTATGGAACACTCGACGAACTAAATTCGTACATAGGATTGCTTAGAGACCAAGAAATACCCGCCGAACACAAATCGTTTTTGTTGGAAATACAGGACAGATTGTTTGTTATAGGTGCAATTTTGGCAACTCCAGTAGATAAGGAAGTACTCAAAAACGGCAAACAACGCTTGGATATTATGCGTATATCTGAAGAGGATATTGTGGTATTGGAACAAAAGATAGATGTTTTGGACGCATCTTTACCGCAAATGACACATTTTATATTGCCAGGCGGACATACAGTAGTGTCATATTGTCATATTGCACGTTGTGTATGTCGTAGAGCAGAGCGTTTGGTGTCTGCATTGAGTGAAAATGAAGATATAGACCAGCTCGTACTGAAGTATCTGAACCGACTTTCGGACTATCTTTTTGTATTGGCACGAAAATTGTCCGTAGAGTTGAATGCGGAGGAGATAAAGTGGATTCCTCGTAAGGAGGTATAGCCGAATTTCGGAAGAGGATTAAAAATATGAGACTATTTATATGAAATAGTTTGAATTTTTAATTATTAAAACTATTTTTGCAGAAAGAAAATATAAAAAAATAAAAAATGTATTGGACGTTAGAATTAGCATCGTATTTGAGTGATGCTCCTTGGCCGGCTACAAAAGATGAACTTATTGATTATGCCATCAGGACGGGTGCTCCTTTGGAAGTAGTGGAAAATCTCCAATCTATTGAGGATGAGGGGGAAATCTACGAAACAATGGAAGAAATATGGGCAGATTATCCTACTGATGAAGATTATCTTTGGAATGAGGATGAATATTAATGAACAGTTGTAAAAAAGTCTCTAAAGTAAGAGGCTTTTTTATATTGAATATATAATGTAAATAAAGTTAAAATAGTATGAGTTTTGTAAATAATTTGCTAAAACTTTTTGTAGGTGATAAATCTAAAAAAGATATACAGCAAATAAAGCCTATTGTAGAAAAGGTAAAGTCTTTTGATTCTGTTTTGAGGGCGTTATCGAACGACCAACTTAGAGAAAAAACGGTTTATTTTAAAGATAAAATTAAACAAGCACGTCTTCCTAAAGAACAAGCTATAGACGAAATTAAACAACGCTTGGAAGGAATTACAGATATTGATAAGCGTGAAGAACTTTATCTAGAAATAGATCGATTAGAAAAAGAGGCGTATGAATTGTCCGAAAAAACGCTAAATGAGATTCTGCCAGAGGCGTTCGCAGTAGTCAAAGAAACAGCTCGTAGATTTAAAGAAAACTCCGTTATAACCGTAACAGCAACGGATAAGGATATTGAATTTTCTCAAACCAAACCTTATGTAGTAATACAAGGCAATCAGGCTCAGTGGGCTAATACGTGGAATGCCGCAGGTAAACAAATTACCTGGGATATGATTCATTACGATGTACAGCTTATAGGAGGAACTGTGCTACATCAAGGGAAAATAGCCGAAATGCAAACAGGGGAAGGGAAAACATTAGTGGCTACTTTGCCATTGTATCTGAATGCTCTTACGGGAAATGGAGTGCATTTGGTAACCGTGAATGATTATTTGGCGAAAAGGGATAGCACTTGGAAAGCTCCAATATTTGAGTTTCACGGTCTTACAGTAGATTGTATCGATAATCACCAACCAAATTCTCCTGGCAGACGCAAGGCTTATGAGGCAGATATAACCTATGGTACTAATAATGAGTTTGGTTTTGATTACCTCAGAGATAATATGGCTCACACACCAGAAGATTTGGTGCAACGCAAACATAATTTTGCCATAGTAGATGAGGTTGATTCGGTGTTGATTGACGATGCTCGTACTCCGCTTATTATTTCAGGACCTGTGCCTCAGGGCGATAGACACGAATTTAACGAGCTGAAACCTAAAATTGAAAAATTGGTAAATGCTCAAAGGCAAATGCTCAATGGGGTGTTAGCCGAAGCTAAAAAATTAATACGCGAAGGTAATACCAAAGACGGAGGATTTTTGTTGTTGAGGGTGTATCGTGGACTTCCCAAAAATAAAGCCCTTATCAAGTTTTTGAGTGAGGAGGGTGTAAAACAAATTTTACAAAAAACTGAAAATCACTATATGGCAGACAATAATCGTGAGATGCCAAAGGTAGATGAAGCCCTGTTTTTTGTAGTGGAAGAAAAAAATAATCAGGTAGAACTTACCGATAATGGTATAAAACACCTTTCGTCAGATACCTCACAAGACTTTTTCGTACTTCCAGATATAGGTACTGAGATTGCCAATATCGAAAAGAAGAAATTGCCAAAAGAACAAGAGGCTTCGCTTAAAGAAAAATTATACCAAGACTTTAGTGTTAAGAGCGAACGTATTCATACTTTAAGTCAGCTACTAAAAGCCTATACCGTATTTGAAAAAGATACCGAATATGTGGTAATGGACGGACAGGTAAAAATTGTAGATGAGCAAACAGGAAGGATAATGGAAGGAAGACGTTATTCTGACGGACTGCATCAGGCTATTGAGGCTAAAGAAAACGTGAAAATAGAAGCTGCAACCCAAACTTTTGCTACAATCACACTTCAGAACTATTTCAGAATGTACAGCAAATTGGCAGGTATGACAGGTACGGCTATTACAGAGGCTGGAGAGTTTTGGGAAATTTACAAATTAGATGTGGTGGAAATTCCTACAAATAAGCCTATCGCCCGTAAGGATAAACACGATTTGATTTATCGTTCGGTACGCGAAAAGTACAATGCAGTAATTGAAGATGTGGTAAACCTGTCAAAGGCAGGAAGACCAGTACTTATAGGAACTACTTCTGTCGAAATTTCAGAATTGTTGAGTAGAGCGTTGAAAATGAGGGGTATAGAACATAATGTGCTCAATGCCAAGATGCACAAACGCGAGGCTGAAATCGTAGAACAAGCAGGAAAGTCAGGGGTGGTAACCATTGCTACCAATATGGCAGGTCGAGGAACGGATATAAAACTATCACCAGAAGTAAAAGAAGCTGGAGGATTGGCTATTATAGGTACAGAACGCCACGATTCCAGAAGGGTCGATCGTCAGCTCAGAGGGCGTTCGGGTCGTCAGGGTGATGTGGGTAGTTCACAATTTTACGTGTCGCTCGAAGATAATCTGATGCGTTTGTTCGGTTCAGAACGAATTGCCAAGATTATGGACAGAATGGGACTCAAGGAAGGAGAGGTTATCCAACATTCTATGATGACCAAATCGATAGAACGAGCTCAGAAAAAAGTTGAAGAAAATAATTTTGGCGTTAGAAAACGTCTGTTGGAGTACGATGATGTAATGAATGCTCAACGCGAGGTGGTGTACAAACGTCGTAGAAATGCTCTTAAAGGCGAAAGGCTCAAAGTAGATATAGCAAATATGCTCTATGATGCCTGTGAAAATATAGCTCAGACCAACAAACAAAATGATGATTTTAAGAATTTTGAATTTGAGCTAATTCGATATTTTTCAATAGAATCTCCAATAACAGAGGCAGAGTTCAAGAAATTGTCCGATTTGGAAATAGCCGCTCGTGTGTATAAGGCAGCGTATCAGTATTATATACTTAAAAATGAGCGTTCGGCACAGACAGCATTTCAGGTAATTAAAGCCATATACGAAAATCCAGAAAATAGATTTGAACGTATAGTAGTGCCGTTTACCGATGGAATGAAGTCGTTAAATATTGTTGCTGATTTGGAGAAGGCTTATCAAACTCAAGGGGTACAGTTGATAAACGATTTTGAACGCAATATAACCCTTGCTATAGTAGATGAGGCTTGGAAAAAACATCTAAGAAAGATGGATGAACTCAAACAATCGGTTCAACTTGCAGTACACGAACAAAAAGATCCGTTGCTAATCTACAAGTTTGAGGCATTTGAGTTGTTCAAAAAAACGATGGATACTATAAACAAAGATGTAATTTCATTTTTGTTTAAAGCTGACTTACCAGCACCACCGCCACAACAAGAAATTCCAATAGTAGAGCAACCTATAATTGAGCAACCTCAAGAAGAGTATATTACCAATAAAGAGGAAACTTCGGAAAATGAGGTTCAACAACAAAGCTCGAAAGATACTCTTGTAAAGGAGGCTAAGATAAATCGTAACGATACGGTAACGATTAAGCATCTGATAACAGGCCAAACCGAAACAATGAAGTACAAAAAGGCAGAGCCGATGGTAGAATCTGGACAATGGGTAATTATATAACTTCAAAAACACCTCAATACCAAAAATATTGAGGTGTTTTTTTATTGAGGCTAAGTATATAAATAAACTTGTTTTGGATTAACTTAAAAATATCTTGACAGAATGATTCTGTTTAGATTTAAAATTTGTACATTTGTTCACAAGCAGACTGCCTTATCGCTGCACATATTGTGGAGAGGAAAGTCCGAGCATCGCAGAGCAACATAGTGGGTAACGCCCACCATTTCGGAATATTCCGAAATAGGACCAGTGCAACAGAAAGAATGTACAGATAATGCTGTAGTGAAATCAGGTAAACTCTATGTGATGAAATACCAAGTAAACCAAATGCCAAGGAGTGGCTCGTTCCGATGTTGGAGGGTAGGTAGATGGAGCTTGACAGTAATGTCAAGCCTAGATAAATGATAAGGACTTTGTATAAAGTACAGAACTCGGCTTATAGGTCTGCTTTTTATTCTAATATATCATCATCTTGGTCGTGTGGGTGTTGGAAGAAGGAAAAAATACTTCCTCCATATTTACGAGACGATTCGAAAAATGGCACCTCCTCCAAATTTTTATCTTTTTGATGTTCAATAATAAGCATACCGTCCGAATTAAGCAGGTTTCTTTCAAATACAAATTGGCAAATCTTTTCTAACTTTTCTTGTTCAAAATCATAAGGAGGGTCGGCAAAAATAATATCGTAGCTTCCGAGATTTTTTTCCAAAAACTTAAATACATCTGATTTGATAACATTAATGTTGAAGTCTAATTTGTCGGCTGTATTTCGGATAAATTGTGTACAATTGCTGTGAGCATCTACAGCCGTAATATGCTGAGTACCTCTTGAGGCAAATTCGTAGGCAATGTTTCCACTACCCGAAAACAAGTCCAAAACCTTTATTTCATCAAAATAATAATAGTTGTTTAATATGTTAAATAAAGATTCTTTTGCCAAATCTGTTGTAGGTCTGATAGGTAGGTTTTTTGGGGCTATAATTTGCTTTGATTTGTATTTTCCAGAAATGATTCTCATGCTTGTACAAGGGTAAAAAAGGTAAGATTATCGTTTTCGTCCAGTTCGTTAATGGTATAAAGATGGCTCACGTCCAGCAATTTGATATGACGAATGTAGGTATAAGCTATCTGAAATAGTTCGCCTTGTCGTCCGACATGTCCCAAAAGATTGAGTTCAAATTCTTCTGGGTTAAGCCCAAGTTGTTCCACTGTAAAAAGTAGATAATAGGCAAAATCTTCTTTGGTGTTGAATAAGAACGAATTATAAAATATCAATTTGTGGTTTTCGGTAACAACAATCTGGAAAGAGTCCTTGTCGAAATGAACAAACATTTCAGGTTTATCATTCTGACGAGGTAATTCCAAGATTTTTTCGACCAATATACTCGATTGATGTATGTGCTTGAGTCGTGAGAATTTTTGCTCCAGAAAGTTGTTGATTACCACATAAGGAACATATACATTGTAGAGTTGGTATTTAGATAGGTAATCTTGTAGGTACATATCCGATAGGAATACTTTTACATTATACTGAAGGTAACTCTCGGGGAATTGTTCGTCGTAGAGTTCTTCAGGTACAAAAGCATTTGCCTGATTGTGGTGCAAAATAACCACCTCATCGTACCGATTGTTGAGTTCGGTATGTTTTTTAAAGGCTGTTTTATAACATTCTACAGTAAGGTAAGGATTTGGATATTCAGCAAAAGACACCTCCCGAACCAAGATGACTTTGTCGGTAAGGGTATCCACAATAATGTAAGAAAAACCTGTTAGAGAGATTTTAAGTACAAGTTTTTTGTAATTTTTATTTACAATAGACTGCATAGAATGTATTTAAAACTTTG
Organism: Bacteroidota bacterium; assembly: GCA_030528745.1. Lineage (GTDB taxonomy): Bacteria > Bacteroidota > Bacteroidia > Flavobacteriales > Flavobacteriaceae > Flavobacterium. The sequence continues at coordinate 4,253 of JAUMYH010000059.1, read as the reverse complement.
GTTAAGATTATTTTTTGATAGAACAACCGATAGATTTTGTTTGTGGAATTTTGACTTCTTCACCCAAAAGTAGTGCATCTACAGCCATTTCTACATATTTTTCGGTTACTTGATTAGCATCTTCCGAATTGTCATCTATTGCTCCGATATAGCGAACCTTATTGCCCATAGGCGTTTTTTCAAGTACGAATACATGAGGTGTTTTGGTAGCTCCATATTGGGGATATATATTCTGATTTTGGTCAAACAGATAGGGAAAAGTAAACTGCTTTTCGGTTGCTTTTATTTTCATATTCTCAAAACTGTCTTCAGGTTGTTTTTCAGGATTGTTAGGATTTATAGCTATAACAGGATAGCCCAAAGGTTTGTATTTGGCATCAAGAGCAAGTATTCTGTCTTCGTAGGCAATGGCATACGGACAATGATTGCAGGTAAAAATAACAATATAGCCTTTGGCATCGACAAAATCAGCCAAAGAAACCTGTTTGTCATCTACATTGGTAAGTTTGAAGTCTGTAGCCAAATCGCCAATTTGGTAACCAGAGTTTGTTGTTGGTTGCGTGGGTGTAATTTCGGTAACGATAGTTTTTTGTGTTTGGTCTTTTTTGCACGATAGGGCGAAAAAGCTAAGTAAGATTCCTATTGATAAAAATATGTTTCGCTTCATGATGTTATGATTTTAGAGTGATTTGGCTTTAAAAGTATTGCCGTCATTGGTATTTTCGATGGTTTGGATTAATGTGTTGATACTGTGATAAGTAGAATCGAATTCGACGGTAGCTTTTTTTAAATCAAAATCTACTTCGGCAGTTTTTACACCTTCGAGTTTGTTGAGTTCCTTTTCGATACTTCTGGCACAACCAGCCATACACTGCATTCCTTCAATTTCTATTTGTGCTGTGGCAATATTTTGTTCTACAAAATTAATTTTTTGAGGAATATTATTTGCCGTGCTTGTCTTTTTGTCGGTACAAGCTGTTAAAAATAAGGCTGTTATGAGTACGAATCGGATATTTAATATGTTTTGTATCATCTGAAATAGGTATTAATAACGAACAAATGTAAATAAAAATAATTTTATTTGAAAAAAAATATAGAATTTCGCACCCTAAATTTGAAAGTATAATGAAAGGAACAAAATGGCAAATATTTTTCTTATTAGCAATAATAGGAGGAAGTTCTTTTATATTGATAAAGAGGAGTTTAGAGGGTTTGTCGCCTATCGAATTGGGAGGGGTTCGCGTATTGGCGGCCGCTTTGGTAATATTGATGTTTAATGTCAAAAAGATATTTACCATTCCCAAAGAAAAATTCAAATACATTTTGGTAGCAGCACTTTGTGGCGTTTTTTTTCCTGCATTCTTATTTGCTTATGCACAAACGCAAATAGATTCGATTGTAAGTGCCATCATCAACGCCACAACGCCATTGCTTACCTTCGTAATTGGGGCTTTGTGCTTTGGACTTATTTCTCAACGAAGACAATTTTTTGGCGTAATAATAGGTTTTTTGGGTTGTGCCTTACTTATTTTTGAAGGAGCTAACTTACAAGCCGAACAAAATTATTGGTATTCAATCTACGCCATTATAGCCTGTATATGTTATGCCATTAATATTAATTGGGTCAAAAAATACCTCTCTGACATAAGCCCTATGCAAATAGCAGTGGGGAGTTTTACAATTTTGTTCTTTTTGTCGATAGGAGTACTTGTAACTACCGATTTGCCCAACCGAATTTCGGAGCCACACACTCAAGAAACCCTGATGTATGCTGTGCTTTTGGGAGCTACCAGCACAGGTTTGGGGAATTATTTGTTTTATAAACTCATACAAATATCATCGCCTGTATTTGCATCGTCCACTACTTATTTATTGCCGTTGGTAGCCTTTGTGTGGGGCGTACTTGATGGAGAAAAAGTATTTTTGATGCAACTTGTAGGAGCTGTTATTATTCTGATAGGTGTTCGTTATTCGAGCAGGAAAAATTAAAAAAATACATTTTTTTGAGGCGAATTAAAATATAAAAGCCAAGATATTCATCAATATTTTGTATTTTTAGCCTCACAAAAATAAATGCTTATGGATTTTAGTAAAAAAATGTTGGTAGATAATGCCTTAGCAGATAAGGTAATAGTAGTAACTGGAGGTGGTAGCGGATTAGGAAAGGCAATGACCGCTTATTTTATGGAGTTGGGTGCTAAGGTGATGATTACTTCAAGAAATATAGATAAGCTCAACAAAGCCACAGAGGAACTGATTCAGCAAACAGGAGGGGGTTGTTCAGCCTATCCGTGCGATGTGCGTAATTATATCGAAGTAGAGGCTCTTTTGGAAGCCACTATAGCAAAGTACGGAAAAGTAGATGTATTGGTAAATAATGCTGCGGGGAATTTTATATCGCCTACCGAAAGGCTGTCGGCAAACGCCTTTGATACCGTGATAGATATCGTGTTGAAAGGAACCAAAAATTGTACTTTAGCTTTCGGAAAATATTGGATAGATACCAAGATTCAGGCAGCTACGGTACTCAATATTGTAACCACTTATGCCTATACGGGGTCGGCCTATGTAGTGCCTAGTGCTACCGCCAAAGCAGGTGTACTTGCCATGACCAGAAGTTTGGCTGTAGAATGGGCTAAATATAATATCCGAACTAATGCAATTGCTCCTGGCCCTTTTCCTACGGAGGGAGCTTGGGAAAGATTACTACCTGGTGAATTGAGTAATAAGTTTGACTTGGCAAAACGAAATCCACTCAAAAGAGTCGGAAATCATCAAGAACTCGCCAACTTGGCAGCTTATTTGGTTTCGGATTTTTCAGCTTACATTAATGGTGAAGTAATTACCATAGATGGTGCAGAGTGGCTCAAAGGTGCTGGGCAATTTAATATTTTGGAGCAGATACCGCCGCAAATGTGGGATACAATCGAACAAATGATCAGAAAAAATAAGAAGTAGCGTTTTTACGATGGACAAACATTCAAAATCAACAAAAGAAAATGAAATTAAGGTAAGAAAGTTTGCCGCAGTAGACATCGGTTCGAATGCAATCAGAATGTTAATAGCCAATGTTATAGAGCAAAAGGGTAAACCCACTCAATTTAACAAAAGTGAATTGGTTCGCGTACCCATAAGATTGGGGCAAGATGCTTTTACCGTTGGAGAAATTAGCGAAGAAAACATCGAAAGAATGGTCGATGCTATAAAGGCGTATGCACTACTGATGAAAGTATATAAGGTTGAAAAATATATGGTTTGTGCCACCTCTGCTATGCGTGAGGCATACAATAAAGATGAGGTAGTAAAATACGTTAAAAAGAAAACAGGCATAAAAATAAACGTAATTGATGGTAAAAAAGAAGCTAAAATCATAGCGGCTACCCATTTGCACGATTTTATTAAAGGCGAACAAGCCTATTTGTATATAGATGTAGGCGGAGGAAGTACCGAGTTTACCTTGTTTGCCAATGGAGAGGTAATAAATTCGAAATCATTCAAAGCGGGTACTGTCCGATTTTTGAACAATCAGGTTACAGAAGTGGTATGGGACGAAATGCGTAAATGGGTCAAAACACATACCGATGCATATCAGGAAGTAACCCTTATAGGCTCCGGAGGAAATATCAATAAATTGTTCAAATTGTCAGGCAAACCTCAAACTACACCGCTTACTTTGAGTTATTTACAGCAACAATACAATATGCTCTCAACAATGACTTATCAAGAAAGGGTGTTCGATTTGGGCTTGAATGAGGATAGGGCAGACGTAATTATTCCTGCTACGCGTATTTATCTTGAGGCGATGAAGTGGAGTAAGGCAAAACAATTATATGTACCCAAAATAGGTCTTGCCGATGGAATTGTAAAGGCAATGCACAATGGAACTTTATGAAAAAATCTTTTTGAAAATAAACCATAAATTTTTTCTCCTTGCAACTCTTTAAAATAGGGGGTGTAAAAAAATACATCTTCTGTGATATTTGTCTATAAATCAATTGTTTGTATTTTAGCTTGAGCCGCGTTTGGAGTTGCAAGACGGTCTTTTACCATTTTTTATTACCCATTTGATGAATTTTCCTGTGTATTAAAAAAGGTAAAAGGGGAAAATCTTTGGAATACAGATTTTTTATTTAGAGGAATTTTAGGTCAAACGCACGAAAAATTTTGAATAATTTCTTTTAAGTAATCGGTGTTATAAGCAGCTTTAACTCTTCGTTTTTTTAGGCTAAGTTTATCCTTCTGGTTTTTAATCA
>JAUMYH010000058.1 GCA_030528745.1 Bacteroidota bacterium | reverse complement strand
TTTATTTTATAAATTTGTGGCATAAAAAATTGCACTTGGGGGTTGAATCTAAGTTCGTACAAAAAACATTGTAACTTTTGGCTTCTTAATTCAAAATGTTTAAATTTGGTTTTTCTAAAAAACGATATTATATGTCTATATGGAAAACCAAGCCTCTGTCCAATTTGCTTACGGAGGCAACAGAATCTGAAAAAGGACTCAAACGCAGCCTTTCGTCTTCTGCCTTGGTTGCTTTGGGCGTTGGAGCTATAATTGGTGCTGGACTATTTTCTATCACAGGAATTGCCGCTGCCGAACACGCAGGCCCAGCCGTTACGCTATCCTTTGTAATGGCAGCTGTTGGCTGTGCCTTTGCTGGTTTGTGTTATGCCGAATTTGCATCAATGATACCTGTGGCAGGTAGTGCCTACACCTACTCGTATGCTACTATGGGCGAGTTTATTGCTTGGATTATCGGTTGGGATTTGGTATTGGAATACGCTCTTGCCGCTGCCACTGTGGGCGTGAGTTGGTCTGCTTATCTGAACGAACTTCTTTCGCACTACAACCTTGCCATACCTATAGCTTATGCTTCCTCGCCTTCCGAAGGTGGAATTATCAACATTCCAGCCATTTTTATTGTATGTTGTCTTTCATTACTACTCATCAGAGGAGCTAAGGAGTCGGTAAAAGTTAATAACTTCTTGGTAATCATCAAAGTAAGTGTTGTTTTATTATTCATCGTATTGGGTTGGAAGTTTGTCAATCCTGAACACCACACCCCTTATATTCCTGAATATGACGGACATAAATTTGGGGGACTTCCTGGTATAGCTGCAGGAGCTTCATTGGTTTTCTTTGCTTTCATTGGCTTCGATGCTGTATCGACTGCCGCTCAAGAATCGCAAAATCCTCGCAAGGGAATGCCTATCGGAATACTTGGTTCGCTTTTGGTATGCACTGTGCTTTACGTACTTTTTGCACACGTAATGACTGGGCTTGTGCCTTACCAAAGTTTTGTTGGCGATGCCTCTCCTGCTGCCACTGCCTTTGCCGTTACAGGCTACGACTTTCTGAAAATAGCACTCATAATAGCCATACTTACTGGATATACTTCAGTTATACTTGTTATGCTTATGGGACAAAGCAGGGTATTTTATTCGATGAGTAGAGACGGTTTACTTCCTAAATTTTTCGGACAGGTTCACCCTAAATTTCATACCCCTTGGAAAACAAATCTTTTCTTTATGGTGTTTGTAAGTATTTTTGCAGGGCTAGTACCCATCAAAGAACTTGGACACATGGTCAGTATCGGAACTCTGTTTGCTTTTTCTTTGGTGTGTATTGGGGTTATTGTTATGCGAAAAAAGATGCCTGATGCTCCACGTGCCTTCCGCACTCCACTAGTTCCTTTTGTACCCATAGCTGGAGTTGTGGTTTGTGGTTACCTGATGTACGCTCTCGAAAAAGAAAGTTGGTGGCGACTTCTGATTTGGTTGGGCATTGGCGTGCTTATTTATTTTATGTATGGTTATAAAAACTCCAAATTACAAAAAAATGACAACACACCTCAATAACGATTGGCAAGAATTTCTAAAAGAAACATTCCACAAAGATTATTTTGTTCAACTTACGGATTTCGTACACAAGCAATATCAATCCGCTATTTGTTATCCTCCAACCGAACACATATTTAACGCTTTCAATCACTGTAGTCTCGAACAAACCAAAGTAATCCTTTTAGGGCAAGACCCTTACCACGGACAAGGTCAGGCAAACGGACTTTCATTTTCAGTAAATGATGGTGTTGCATTGCCTCCCTCACTAATCAATATTTTCAAGGAGCTTGAGCAGGATATGAATATTCCTATCCCAATTTCAGGCAACTTGGAACGATGGGCAAAACAAGGAGTATTGTTGTTAAACGCTACGCTTACCGTTGAAAAAGGCAAAGCTGGAAGCCACCAAGGGAAAGGTTGGGAGATTTTTACCGACACTGTTATTCATCAACTTTCTGGTCAGAAAGAGCATCTGGTATTTTTACTTTGGGGCAATTACGCCAAAAACAAACTCAAACTCATTGACACCAACAAACACTTAGTACTTACTGCAGGACACCCCTCGCCTATGAGTGCCAACAGAGGATACTGGTTTGGAAACAAACACTTTAGCCAAACCAACTCCTATTTGCAAGAACACAAACTAACACCCATTGAATGGTAATTGACGGAATAAATTTCCTTAAAGTGTTTTTTCTAAAAAAATACTTTTGTAATTTTGCTCAAAACATTACACAATCAATGTTATGAGTCAGAAAATCATACTCACTTCAAACCAAATAAACATCATTCTTCACAGATTAACTTGCCAACTGATTGAGAATCACCTTGATTTTCAAAATACCATACTCATTGGATTACAGCCTCGAGGAGTGTTGTTTGCACAACGCATCAAAAACATCTTGGAAGAAGAATATTTTATAAAAGATGTTAAACTTGGTCTATTGGATATTACTTTTTTTAGAGACGACTTCAGACGCAACGACAAGCCTTTGGAGGCAAACAAAACCCAAATTGATTTTTTGGTGGAGGGCAAAAAAGTCGTATTCATAGACGATGTACTTTATACAGGGCGTAGTATTCGAGCGGCTCTTACCGCAATTCAATCGTTCGGTAGACCATCGGAAATAGAACTTCTGACTCTAATCGACCGACGGTTCTCTAGACATTTACCTATACAACCTACCTATAGTGGCTACAAAATTGATGCTATAGGCGATGAAACGGTAAAAGTGTATTGGAAAGAACAACATCAAGAAGACGCAATCTACCTAGAAAACAACAAAAAATAATGAAAACACTCAGCGTAAACCACTTATTGGGCATAAAATATATCAACAAACAAGATATAGAACTTATTTTTGAAACGGCTGACCATTTTAAAGAAGTCATTAATCGACCTATCAAAAAAGTACCATCGCTTAGAGACACTACCATCGCGAACGTTTTTTTTGAAAATTCGACACGTACCAAACTATCTTTTGAGTTAGCTCAAAAACGCCTATCGGCAGATGTTATTAGTTTTTCGGCGGCTCAATCTTCCGTTAAAAAAGGGGAAACGCTTATTGACACGGTAAATAACATTCTGGCAATGAAGGTTGATATGGTGGTGATGCGTCATTCAAGCCCTGGTGCTTCAGAATTTTTATCTAAAAATGTAAAAGCCAGTATCATCAACGCTGGTGATGGAGCCCACGAACACCCAACACAAGCACTCTTGGATTCCTATACCATACGGCAAAAATTCGGAGAGGTGGCAGGTAAAAAGGTGGTTATTGTGGGAGATATTTTACATTCGAGAGTAGCTCTGTCCAATATTTTCGCCTTGCAAATACAAGGAGCCGAAGTGATGGTATGCGGCCCTAAATCATTAATACCCAAATACATTGACAAATTAGGAGTTAAAGTCGAAAACAATCTGATTAATGCTCTGAATTGGTGCGATGTAGCCAATATGCTTCGCGTACAAAACGAACGTATGGACGTAAGCTACTTCCCTAACACACGCGAGTACGCTCAACAATTTGGACTCACCAAAGAAATACTCCAAAACCTCAATAAAGAAATTACAGTAATGCACCCAGGCCCTATTAACCGAGGAGTAGAAATTACATCGGACGTGGCCGATTCAGGACAGTCTGTAATATTAGAGCAGGTTGAAAATGGTGTAGCTATCCGAATGGCGGTGATTTATTTATTAGCATCAAAATTATAATTCCCATGCTAATTACTGATTTGAATCTTCCAAAATCACTCCAAAAGGGGATTGACCAGATGGGCTATCAGACCCTTACAGCTATCCAACAAAAATCGTTTCCGATAATCCTTTCTGGACGAGACATCATTGGCATAGCACAAACAGGCACTGGAAAAACACTGGCTTACTTATTACCCATACTCAAACAATATCAATTTTCAAATTCGGACAATCCCAAAATCATCATCATCGTGCCTACACGCGAGTTGGCGGTGCAAATTGCCGATGAAGCCTCCAAGCTGAGTGCCTTCATGTCCGTTAGAACATTAGCAATATACGGAGGCGTAAACATCAACACTCAGAAAAAGGCGATAGCAGAGGGCGTGGATTTGATTGTTGCTACCCCTGGAAGAATTATGGATTTGGCTCTTGATGGCATTGTCCGATTCGATGAGGTCAAAAAACTCGTTATAGACGAATTTGATGAGATTCTGAACCTCGGTTTCAAACCTCAAATCACCTCCATATTAGCCATGATGAACAACAAAAGGCAAAACATTTTGTTTTCAGCCACCATGACTGAGGAGGTCGATGATATTATCAATCTATATTTTGATTTCCCAGAAGAAGTATCTCTAGCCCCATCAGGTACTCCTGCCGACAAAATCAATCAGGTAAGATACATTGTACCCAATTATAACACCAAAATCAACCTACTTAACCACCTGCTTCACGACAACACCCTCGAAAGGGTACTTATTTTTGTAAACAACAAAAAACGTGTAGACCTCGTTTTTGAAAATTTGAACGAAACATTCAAAAATCAATTTGACATCATACATTCCAACAAAACCCAAAATTACCGATTAGGAGTTATTGAACGTTTCCAACAAAAAGAGATTCGAGGCATCATCACTACCGACATCATGGCTCGAGGGCTTGATTTACAAGATATCACACACGTAATCAACCTCGAATTTCCTGACAATTCCGAACAATATGTACACCGTATTGGACGAACAGGAAGGGCAGGTAAACAAGGCGAGGCTATCAACATCATCACACCATCGGAAGAAGAGACTCTGATAGAGGTTGAGCTTTTGATGAATAAAGAAATCGCTCCTTTGGAATTGCCCTCTGCGGTGGTAATTGCAACTTCTTTGTTGGAATTTGAAAAAAAGAAGCGAAACGAAAAAAATGTAAAAACCATCAAACCTACAGGAGGAGGTGCGTTTCATGAAAAGAAAACAAAGAACCAAAAGATTAATTTGGGAGGCCCTGGAAAGCGAAATCCTCGAAAAACAAAACCTGTTAATCGAGGGCGACTCAAAAAACAAACAAAAAAATAACTGAAAAACAACAAGTTAGCACTTTTCCAAAAAATATTTTAAAATATTTCGGTCAAAAATATTGCGTAAAACAAAAAAAGTAGTAAATTTGCAAAACGAAATTTAAGGTTCGTAATTAATAGTTAGACTTTGCGAAAATAGCTCAGTTGGTAGAGCGCAACCTTGCCAAGGTTGAGGTCGCGGGTTCGAACCCCGTTTTTCGCTCGAAAAACCATATTTCAGGCTCGAGTGGTGGAATTGGTAGACACGCTGGACTTAAAATCCAGTGGGCAGTAATGTCCGTACGGGTTCAAGTCCCGTCTTGAGTACATTAAAAAATCGCAATGTTTTGAAAATTAAAACATTGCGATTTTTTTTACTTAAATTTAGCCGACATTTAGCCGACAATTTGAAAAATGCTGTTTTGTTAGGTTGTTTTTTTAGGTTAAAATCAGAGGTTTTGAAACTCAAAAAAATTACTTAACTATCATTCCAGTAATTGGGACAATATCTGCTCTGTCTTTACCTGCTACCTCGTGTTTGTCTTTCCAGTCGTGTTTGTTGATTAACACAAATTTTGTGATTGAGGCGTTAAGGTTGTTCAGTACTCCTAACTTCATTAGTTTAATCTCTTGTATTTTCTTGGCTTGTTCTATCAACTTGAAAAACGAAGTAAATTTATCCCCTAAATATTTAATCAATTCAGGGTACAAGTCTTTTTCAATAACTAAAAACTCTTCAAAAAATACATTACCCTTGTCGTTGCCGTCTTTGTCTTTTTCTTTCAACCAATTGATAAGTTCGTTACCGAGTTGCAAGGCTTTTTCCTCCGTCCATTTTTCAGGTGGTTGATATGTTGATGTAAAAACTTTTTTACCCATAATCATTTTAAATTAAGATGATTAAATATAATTATTTAAAGCAAAGGTATAAATAAAAAATAAAACTGGAAATATTACAACTTTACCCCTTTAGGAAACCTCCGATATTATTTTTCAACTTTACAAAAACAGCAAACACTCTTTTTAAGGTTGTTTTTCTTTAATTTAAACAACTTTCTCTATGTAATATAACAAATCGGCTGAAAAATAATTCTTAGTTGATTAAAAGGTTTAAAAATAACTTTTAATGTTTCTGAATACAAAAATATCCCTATCAAGGCCACCTTTTTAAATTCAGGGCGTATCCTTGTGAGTTCGTTGTAATTTCGTAAGTAGTAGAGTAAATCTTGCTCTTTCTGTTTTAAAATTTTCTCTTTCTCTTCGGAGGTCATTTTGTATGATTTTTTAACATAAAATAATAATATTTTTGTTATTGTGCAAATGGTGGGCAATTTTTATTAAAATAATTCTAGTTGATTTTTAAAATACCTCTGCAAGGGTTGTTTGTTTGGGTTGTTGTTGTATTTGCGGTATTCGTTTCTAACTTGCTTACACAAGTGCATAATGATATTTTTTTCTCTCACTGGTTCATATCCAGTGTTTGGCAAAAGATACGAGCAAAGTAAAATATACCTTTCAGGGTCGTGCTTTTTCAAGTACTCAAATGTCGCCGTCCTGATGTACCTCGCACCCTCCTTTTCGTGGGTCAATTCTATACCCGTAACCGCACAAACTTTTTTAGTTTTTTTGCCCTCATTACTTTTTTTAACTGGATTTTCAACCTCATTTTCTAAAAGGGTGTTTTGTAGAATATTTACCCTATACTTAAACGGTAAACTTTCGACAATTTCGGTTTTTTCAGTGCCTAAAACTTGCTTCAAAACTTCATTCATTTTTGACTGAATTTGTCCCTTTAAATTTTCCGAAAATTCAATTATCATTTTTTGTAATTGGTCTTTTGCGTATGCCTTTTTGTGGTAATTTAAATCCCTCCAGTATTCTTTATTTTGGAACTGCACCGCCCTTTCCTTGTCTTTGTCGTTCAGGTCGTGTATGCGTATGGTTTTGTCAAAGTATACCAACTCTTCAAACTCCTTGTAAAGCACCTCAAAGGTTTGCGACAATGTGAGGGCGTTTATATCCTCCAACGTCTTTAATTCAATTCCTGCCTTATGTAGTTTTTGCATTTTACGAACCTTTATCTCTACTCGGATAGTGTATATATCCATTTGATACTGACGACTTTTGTTGTAGAGTTTTAAATAATATTGTTCGTGATTAAATTGTACGTAATTACCTCCATGCTTAACGATATAATCGTAATTGTTGCGGTGATATAGTATGCCTTTTAAAAACTCTTTAGGGTCAAAAGAAACTGGATTATTTAGACCTATTTCGATGTTTTGCAACTGACACACGGAGGGGCAAACGTCCAACGCCTCGCAAAGGGTGTTTATAGTTTGTGTAATTTCGTCAAGGGTAAACAAATCGCCGTTAAAACCTCCGTGCTTTGCGATTTGCTCGGAGGTTGCAATGTTGTGTATTTGACTTCGGAACTTGTGTAAACTTCCATAGAGTAAAACCCCATTCGTTTGCGGTTCAATGGTCATATTTTTAAATAAATACGTCTCTTTGACAACCTCGCCAGTTGCGATTTTCGTTTTGGAGGTAGCAACGGCAAAAGTGCCATTATTTACCAGTTCTTTTAACTTGGAGGGGTTGGAATAATTTACGTAAGTTTTAAAGTAATCTATCATTGTCTATACAAGGTTTGATGTTCTGAATATTATGCTGTTCATCACTGAATACGTTATCATTATCACGTAAATACACCACAGACTGCACAATATTATTCACTTCCTCCTTTGTGCGTGGGTATGATGGATATTCCAGTATCGAAAGATTTTTAAAACACTCATCAAACACGAATATAAGGAGTTGTTTTTTGCGTCCGTTCTCTTGAATGTCGCCATAATAAACGCCTTTATATTTCGTGCTAAAAAGCCCAGTAATAGGATTGCTCCACGCCCCTCGTTTACCGTTCTCTTTGTGGGCGGTCTTATACCAAAAAGATACATTTTTAGAATTATTAAAGTGCCTTTGTACGGATATATTGGTAAACTCTTTCACGTTTGGCGTGTGTATTCCGTGTATTCTTTGATAGTGTCTAACTTCTTTGTAATTGGTCGGTATTTCCGAAAATTTATGCAATATCATATTATTGTTTTTTATTAGTTAATGTAAATAAAGCCCCCCTGTTGATGTCTTGGGGGCTTTGTCTTATTAGTTATTTATTGGTTATTTGTTGGGTTCGTTCCAAAAACTCGGAGTATGTTATCTCATTGGTAACAAAAGCATAGTGCGATATGGCATATTTGTTTGAGTTTTCAAAGGTGTAAGGGATACCCAGTACATACATATCCAATTCATAAGATGGGGCAAATTGCATTTTACTGCCTATAGCACTTACCGACAATGATATTTTATACAAACGTTTACTTGTGTTAAAATAAACCTCCGTATCTCGGTCGGTTAAAGATTTGCCAGTTATGATACACTCCTGCAAATCGTGAAAAATCATTGTTGAAACCTCCGATAAATTGCTATACGTCTCGTTTAGAAACGTATTCAAACGATGTGTTTTTTCGATTGCCTCCAGTGTATGAAGTATTAACGAAAAATCCTTGCTGTTGCGGTCGGTGTAACTTACCGAACCATCTAAAAATTTTAATGCTTCCATTTTGATAAAAGTTTTTAATAAGTTATACGTTATTTTAAAAGCAAATACATAACTTTTAATTTATAAATACTATTATTTTATAACTTTTTATTTACATACTTTGCTTTATAATTATATTATAGGTTATATTTGCTAAAAAAGATGATATGTTACGTATTAAAGATGTTTTAAAAGAAAAAGGACTAACACAAACGGAACTCGCCCAAAAATTAGGCGTGTCGCAAGTGGCTCTAAATAAAGCAATCAACGGCAACCCAACCATTGAGACTTTGCAAAAAATAGCCGATGTTTTAGATGTTGATATTAGAGACCTACTCGAACCAACAAAGACCAGTACACAAACGGAACTATTCAGAAAAGACAATTACGGAGGTTTTGTGTCGGTCGGTTTTATTGATACAACCAAAATCCAAAACGTATCTGACCACTTAACAGAATAGGTTTTTGCTTATTATTCCGTATCTTTGCCGTGTCCGTACGCAAGGACTTTTCTAAAACACTTGGGGGGCTTTTGCCCTCTTTTTTATGTTTTCAGTTCAATAACGGCACTTTCTACTTCGTTGCGTTTGTAATACACACGCCCGCCAATTCCGTATGATTTTAGTATGCCCTTGCGTGTCCAATTGTTTAGGGTCGTAAGGTTCACGCCTAACAAGTTAGCCACTTCACGACGGGTTAAATACTCGGTTGGGGCTTTGGGCTGAAAATGTTTTTTGAGTTCGTTAATTTGGGATTGTACCACCTGCGAAAATTGCTCTTTGAGTTGCTCGGGGGTAATCTGAATAAATTGTACTGCTTCCATCATTGAATAATTTTAAATATTTCGATGGTGCAAAGGAAGTGTGTGTAAGATGTATGAGTAAAAAGTGTGTAAAGAAAACTCTACACACTTTTTATTTTGAAGTTATTTAAAGGGGTATTTATTTACGAAGTCTTTTATTTCTTCTTCGTTTGTTTTGGTCTTATATTGTCCTGTCATTATTAGTCTTGCGTTGGTTTCATTGCACCCTAATACAAGGGCTAATAACTTGTAACGTTCTTTTTCCGAAACGTTTAGTGCGTATAATGCTTTTTCAAGGTTTAGGGTTTTATCAGCAATTAGGTAACGTTCTAATAAATTGGGGGTGCGTCCGTTTATAAGTATGGTTTTTGATTGTTTGGGGTTTTCGGGTTGCGGTTCTTCCGAAACAACGGGGGTGGGTTGGGCTTCCCCAAAATTGGGGAAGGGTTGGGATATTACCTTTTGTAATTCTATTATTTTTTGTAAATTAAGTATTTTGTTTTGTTGTTTTATTTGCAAGTCTTTTACTTTTCCATAGATATATAGATACTCTAAAAATATCGGTTTTCTTGTGAATTTACCATTTTCAAAAATAGGAGGTGTGTTAATTTCTATAACCTTTATAATGGAGTTTATTAAATTTTCTGAACTTTCTTTCAGTGATTGGTCGTTTTCTATACATTCATCTATCAATTCGCATATTTCAAGTTCAAAATCATTAAAAAACTTCATTATTTGATGGTCATTTGTTAATTCATTTACAAGGCTATTTTTAAAATCGAAAATAAGATTAGATATTTCATTTTCAATTGCTGTAAAAAACTCTTTTGTTATTACTGCGTCATTGTTTTCTATATATTTTTTCGTGATTAAAATCAATTCATATTTTGAAAGTTCTTTTTCCTCTATTTTCTTAATTAAATTTTCTATTTTCATCATTTCTAAAACATTATTTTTTAATCGGCTCAATTTTGAGCCAATCGCAAGGATTTTTCCCTTAACTTATTGGTTTTTACGCCCTAAAATTATCGGAGGGCGGGTTTTTAAGGGGTTTCCGTAACAGAAACCTCGTTAATGTTGCATTTATGTAGTCATTTATACGAAATGCCGTTTTTGTATAAACGTGGTTACGAACGTGGTAAATTTTAGCCTTTTTTTTCCACGTGGTTACGAACGTGGTAAAAATTCAGTATTTTTTTCCACGTTGTTTTTTTCCCTCATCAGCACACTTATTAACGTTTCATTGATGTAATAGTTTGATTTTCCTATTTTTATTTTAGTCATAAATCCTGCCTGTGAAATCGTATCTAAATAGTTCAACGCTGTACGTTTGGAAACCCCTAAATCATTTTGCAAAAACTCTATTTTGGTATATGGGTTTTTGAATAGGTTATTTAATAAATCTTGGCTGTATAGTTTTGGAAATTCGGTGCGTAGCCGTTGTTTGGTGCTTTGCATTACTTGTTTTATTTCCTGTACTAATTCAATGGTTTGTATGGCTGTAACCTCAACGCCTTTAAGCAAATACATTACGAGGCTTTCCCAATCATTACGGGTGCGTACCCCTTGCAATACTTGGTAATATTGTGTTTTGTTCTGAATGATGTAACGACTTAAGTACAATATGGGCAAATCCAAAAGCCCTTGTAATACCAAATACAAAATATTGATAATTCGCCCCGTACGCCCGTTGCCGTCATAAAAAGGGTGTATACTTTCAAACTGATAATGTATAACCGCCATTTTAGTAAGGGGGTCAAGTTCTGAAAATTCATCATCATTGATAAACCTTTCAAGGTTCGCCATTAGATTTAAAATTTCGTCCTTGTCTTGCGGTGGGGTGTAAATAGTTTCGCCGAGTGAGTTCATTAATTTTGTACCCGCCTGCGTTCTGAACCCTGCCTTGTTTTGCTCTAATGTTTCCTGAATTTGTAAAATATGTTTGTTAAGTAGTAGTTTTTCAGTTCGTACGATTTGAAACCCCAATTTTAACCCTTGTGCGTAATTAACCACCTCTTTGCTGGCGGGGTTTTTGGTTTCAATCAAAATATTTTCCTTGTATAAATCGTCGTGTGTGGTTACGATATTTTCTATTTCACTACTGCTCTTGGCTTCTTGTAAAGCAAGGGTGTTTATTAAAATTTGCTCGTTCGGAATGGTTTTTACCACGCCTTTAAGTTCTGCCAAGTGTCGGTGTGATTTTGCTAATTGTCGTAATACTGAGGCGGTTTCTATTTCGGTTGCTGGAGGTAAAAATGGTATTTTGAAGTTATTCATAACTATTTTATATTTAAGTCGTTCAATTGGTTTAGTTCTTGTATTATTTCAGGTTTGGAGGTTAAAAAATCGACCATTTGTAAGGCGGTTTCGGCTTCATTTTTACCGATGTATTTTAGTAACATTACTTCGGTGGAATGCCCCGTAACGTTCTTAATTATCGTCGTGGGTAACTTTCCGTATAGGTTGGTTGCAAACGACCGCCTACATACGTGCGAGGTTATAAACTCGTATTTTGGTAAGGTTACTTTTATGGTTCGTTTGTTGCCTTTGCCCTCGTAATTACCTTTATCGTCTTTCTCTATGGCGTTGCCGTTGCGGTCAATCAGTACCGACCTTGTGTGTGTTATTGGAATATCAATACCCGCCAACTTACATACTTCTTTGATGTATTCGTTAAGACGTTGGATACTGATAGGATAAGGAAGCCCCGCATTTTTTATTTCTAATATTTCAGAGTTAAGCCCCTCAATGATGGGAACAATAACTATTTTGCCTGTTTTTTGTTGTCTTATCCTAACTGCAGGAGTACCATTGTCCAAATAAACAAAGTTTGAAAGGTCTATTTTTAAAAGGTCGCCCCCACGTTGTCCCAAATGACAACCCAACAAAAGCCACTTACGGGCGTTGTGCAGTTGTAAGTTTGTTATTTTGCAGTCTCTTATTTGTTGGAGTTCCTGAGGATTGAGGCATATAGGTAACTCTTTTTCGGGTGTCCCTTTGGCTAATTTAGGCAGTTGGGGGCTTGTCTCAATGCCTAATGTATTTGCTTCGTTGCATACGGCTTTGAGGTTGTCCATTAGTTTGAGGGCGTAACTATCTTTATGCTGTCTTGTATTTATTAGCCAATCCAAAAAAAAGCGTTCAAACTTTAAATCTATATCCTTTGCCTTGTAATGCTTTCGGGTTTTTGATTGATAGGCGTTGAAAATGGTTTTTAATGTTTGATAAGATTTTACCCTACTTTGAGAAAGTCCCAATGTACCCCGTCCGTTTTTGCGTGTGTGTGCGGTTTGTATGATGTAATCGATAAGGTCAAGGATAAACGCACTTTGCCCCGTGTTGGGGTCGTCTATTCGTTTGAAAAAAATATCGATTTGCGTTTGTAGCCAATCGGCATTGATAGGGTTGCCGTCCCTTTCAGCAATATTTACACTTTCACGAATGAATGCCCGTAGTTGTTCAAGGGTTACAATGGTGTTTTTGTTTTCGGGGTTGTTGGCTTTGGGTAGCCCCTTTGTTTTGTTCCAATATTCGGAATTGACAAAAAGCCCTGTTTTGCGTTTTATATCTTTGCCTTTACCTCGACCTAAAACCATTCGTAGGTAAATAGGGATATTTTCCCCTTGACTTTGGAGTATAAAATTTAACGTTGCCATTATGTTACTTTTCTAAAACAAAGCAAAGGTAAATAAAAAAAATATGCCTCAAAAATTTAGCCGACATTTAGCCGACAT
>JAUMYH010000003.1:40568-67457 GCA_030528745.1 Bacteroidota bacterium | reverse complement strand
AAATTATTTAAAACCACTTAGAAAAAGGAAACGGAGGGTCTTGCAAAGGACTCATAAAATAGATTAAAAATTTTTGCTGCAAAAAGTTTGAAATATTCAATGGTCGGAATTTTATACACTCGTTTGAGATAATTGTCTTTTGTTCCGAAAAAATCTTTAAAATCGCGACTAAACAACCAAATTAATGTATAAAATGGGTATAAAAACCACATGTAAACATGTTGATAACGATGGAATTTGTACCAAGGTGCATTTGGAAAAATTCGCACGACATCACTTTGCTTGATGTCGCAGTCCCAGTTCTGAATATTGGGATACGGATGGTGCAACATCAGATGTCGTTGAATCCAGATTTCGCTGTTGCTACCAAAAAGTTCCAACACATAACAAAATATTCTGTTGTGTTTTTCTTTAAAAAATACGGCATTGTGTGCAGCATCGTGAAAGGAGTTTACAAAGATAACAATCATTGAAAATCCCATTAATATATAAAACAAGAATAACAACGAGGTGTTGTTTCCGAAGTATAAAAGGCAACCATAGAAAGTATAATACAAGGCAACCATAAACAGGGCTTTGTAAATGTTTCGTATTTGTATAGATTTGTCTTTTAGTACATTATCTTGTACATCTTTGATGAGTTTTTTGTAAAAATCATCTTTATTTGGACGTACAAAAGAGGGTTTTTGAAGTTGTTCTATATTATCCATTTTACAAAACGTTATATTATTGAGGTTATAGTCTACAACTGTAAAAGTATAGGGCTATAAACACGATGCAAAACTATACATTTTTTAGATTCCATTCAAATAATAATTGACTGAAAGTCGCAAATCTGTATAGGTGATTATGGTTTGATGTGTTGGAAAATTATAAAGGTATTTCTAAAATGCAGTTAGTAGTGTATTTTGTTATCCTCTAAATTCTTTTCGACCAATTGTTTTGGTGATGATGTCCTTATCGATATTCCATCCTCTGGCAGGAGAATATTCTCGTCCGTAGTAGATGATTTGCAAATGCAATTTGTTCCATAATTCTTTAGGAAAGAGTCGTTTGGCATCAGCTTCGGTTTGTGTAACGCTTTTCCCTGAAGATAAATTCCATCGGTACATCAATCTGTGAATGTGGGTATCTACTGGAAATGCTGGTACTCCAAAGCCTTGACTCATCACCACACTAGCGGTTTTGTGTCCTACGGCAGGAAAGGTTTCGAGTATGGCAATATCTTGCGGTACGATACCCTTGTGTTCTTCAATGAGTATTTTGGACAATTCGTAAATCCCTTTGGACTTCATGGGTGAAAGTCCGCAGGGGCGAATAATTTCTTGAATCGTATCAACCCCCAAAGCTACCATAGCATAAGGGTTGTCGGCCAAATTAAATAATATGGGCGTAATTTGATTTACTCGAGCATCGGTACATTGGGCAGAAAGTAATACAGCAATAAGTAAGGTGTACTGATCGTTATGATTGAGGGGAATCGGAGGATTGGGGTACAACCTTTCGAGCGTGTCAATTACAAAGTTTACTCGTTCTTTTTTGAGCATGATTAATCTCTGATAATTAATTCTTTAATAAGTGTTTTGGCTTTGGGTTCTGCTATTTTTACGGCTTTTAGTACTTCTTGATGTGATATGGTGTGCATCATTTCTTTTACTCCCATATCGGATATAATAGAAATACCAAAACAATCTAATCCCATGTGTTTGGCAACAATTACCTCTGGTACAGTACTCATTCCTACACAGTCGGCTCCCACGATACGAATCATATTGTATTCGGCAAGTGTTTCAAAGGTAGGGCCTTGAAGTCCATAGTAGATTCCTTCCTTAGCGTCAAGTCCTTTTTCAACAGAAATTTCTTTAGCCAAGGCTATAAGTTTGGTGCTATAAGGTTCGCTCATATTTACAAAACGAGGTCCAAGACGTTGGTCATTGTGTCCTCTGAGCGGATGTTCAGGCATCATGTTGATATGGTCGGTTATAATAGCAATATCTCCAACTTGGTAATCGGGGTTTACTCCTCCAGAGGCGTTGGATACCAACAGTGTTTGTATCCCTAAGAATTTCATTACTCGTACAGGAAAGGTAACTTCTTGCATGGAATATCCTTCGTAATAATGAAATCTGCCTTGCATAGCCACAACTTTTTTCGTTCCGATGCGTCCAAAAATTAAGTTGCCCTGATGTCCTTCGACTGTTGATATAGGGAAATTTGGTATTTGATTGTACGGAATTTTATAATCAATTTCAATTTCTTTAGTAAAACCTCCTAATCCAGAACCGAGGATAATTCCATATTGAGGCGTATAGTTGGTTTCACGTTTAAGGTATTCTACGGTCTGTTGTATTTTATCCCACATCATAAATGTTATTCGTTAAGTAAAATTTCTAATATTTCTATTGCTGCATCAGCTATTTTGGTTCCTGGTCCAAATACGGCTACAGCACCTGCGTCAAACAAGAATTGATAGTCTTGAACAGGAATCACACCGCCCACAATTACCATAATATCTTCACGACCATATTTTTTAAGTTCTTCGATTACCTGCGGAACAAGTGTTTTATGACCTGCGGCCAATGATGATACGCCTAATATATGGACATCGTTTTCTACGGCTTGTTTGGCAGCTTCTTCTGGAGTTTGGAATAAAGGGCCAATGTCTACATCAAATCCAACATCGGCGTATCCAGTAGCTACGACCTTAGCCCCTCTGTCGTGTCCGTCTTGTCCCATTTTGGCTATCATTATACGAGGTCGTCTACCTTCTTGTTTAGCAAATTTGTCTGCAAGTTGTTTGGCTTTTTGGAAAGTATCGTCGTTTTTCACTTCTTTGCTATATACACCACTGAAACTTCGTATTTGAGCTTTGTATCTACCAAACACTTTTTCGAGGGCATCACTGATTTCTCCTAAAGTGGCTCTGTGTTTGGCAGCCTCAACGGCCAATTCGAGAAGATTTCTATTGCCGTCTTTGGCAGCTTGAGTAAGTTCGTCCAGTAGTTGGGTTACTTTTTGATTATCTCTTGTTTTTTTGAGTTGTTCTAATCGTTCAATTTGCTGTTGGCGTACCACCTGATTGTCTACTTCCAATATGTGTAATGGGTCTTCCTTGAGGAGTTTGTACTTATTAACTCCCACAATAATATCCTGACCGCTATCTATACGAGCTTGTTTACGAGCAGCGGCTTCTTCAATGCGTAATTTGGGAATTCCAGCCTCAATAGCCTTGGTCATTCCGCCAAGTTCTTCAACCTCTTCGATAAGTTTCCATGCTTTTTGTGCCAGTTGGAGGGTTAAATATTCTACGTAATAGCTCCCTCCCCAAGGGTCTACAGTTTTGGTTATTTTGGTTTCTTCTTGTATATAAATTTGTGTATTACGAGCTATACGTGCCGAAAAGTCGGTAGGTAGGGCAATGGCTTCGTCCAAAGCGTTGGTATGGAGTGATTGTGTGCCTCCAAAAGCCGCTCCCATAGCTTCGATGGTGGTACGAGCCACATTGTTAAAGGGGTCTTGTTCGGTAAGACTCCAACCCGATGTTTGGCAGTGCGTACGCAAGGCAAGAGATTTATCGTCTTTAGGATTGAATTGTTTGAGCAATTTAGCCCAAAGCATACGACCTGCACGCATTTTGGCAATTTCCATAAAATGATTCATACCAATTGCCCAGAAAAATGACAGGCGAGGGGCAAAGGTGTCAATATCCATACCAGCCTTAATTCCAGTGCGGATATATTCAAGACCATCGGCCAAAGTATACGCCAATTCAATATCATTAGTACCTCCAGCTTCTTGAATATGGTAGCCCGAAATCGAAATTGAGTTGAATTTGGGCATATATTTACTGGTATATTCAAAAATGTCAGCAATGATTTTCATTGAAGGGGTAGGAGGGTAAATATAAGTATTACGCACCATAAATTCCTTTAAGATGTCATTCTGAATAGTTCCAGAAAGTAATTTGACATCTACTCCTTGCTCTAGAGCTGCTACAATATAAAAAGCCATGATAGGCAATACAGCACCATTCATAGTCATTGATACAGACATCTGATCAAGTGGAATTTGGTCAAATAATATTTTCATGTCCTCGACAGAATCGATTGCTACTCCTGCTTTTCCGACATCGCCTATTACCCTTGGATGGTCAGAATCGTATCCGCGGTGGGTGGCAAGATCAAAGGCTACAGATAGTCCCTTTTGTCCAGCTTCAAGATTACGTCTGTAAAAAGCGTTACTTTCTTGAGCGGTAGAAAAACCAGCGTATTGTCTGATAGTCCAAGGGCGGATTACATACATAGAAGCGTAAGGGCCTCTTAGGTTAGGAGCAAATCCAGCCCCAAAATTCAGATGTTCAAGCTCTGAAATATCATCTGAATTATATTTATTTTTGACGTAAATACCTTCAGCTGTCAGAAAATCAGGATTTGTTGATTCAGTATCGTGTTTTCTGTTTTTTTTGAGCTGAATATTTTGTATGTTCTTTCGATTCATCGGATAAAATAAAAAATCTGTAAATGATGTATTTTACAAAAGTAACGATTTTATTTAGGAATATAATAAATTACGTCAAAAAAATAAGGCTACCTTTTGTTTGGGGTAGCCTTATTGGTTATTTAGCAATGTTTACAGCTCTGGTTTCTCGAATAACGGTTACTTTGACTTGTCCAGGGTAAGTCATTTCGGTTTGTATTTTTTGAGATATATCAAATGAAAGACTTGCAACTTTTTCGTCCGATACCTTTTCGCTTTCTACCAATACGCGGAGTTCTCTACCAGCTTGTATGGCGTAGGCATTCTTGACTCCGCCAAATCCGTAGGCGATGTTTTCAAGGTCTTTTAGTCGTTGGATATAAGAGTCTAACACTTGTCGTCTAGCTCCAGGTCTTGCTCCTGATATAGCATCACATACCTGAATGATAGGAGCTATAAGGGTTGTCATTTCGATTTCGTCGTGGTGGGCACCGATGGCGTTGCATACCTCAGGTTTTTCACCATATTTTTCAGCCCATTGCATTCCCAAAATAGCGTGTGGTATTTCACTTTCGGTTTCAGGAACTTTTCCTATATCGTGCAGAAGTCCAGCTCTTTTGGCTAATTTAGGGTTGAGTCCAAGTTCAGCAGCCATAATTCCACATAGTTTGGCAACTTCCTTAGAGTGGTGTAACAGATTTTGTCCATACGAAGAGCGGTATTTCATACGCCCAACGGTTTTGATAAGTTCGGGGTGCAATCCGTGGATTCCGAGTTCAATAACTGTACGTTTGCCAACTTCAATAATTTCGTCTTCGATTTGCTTGGTGGTTTTGGTTACGACTTCCTCAATACGAGCAGGGTGTATACGTCCGTCTGTTACGAGTTTGTGAAGTGCAAGACGAGCTATTTCTCGACGTACAGGGTCAAAACAAGATAGAATGATGGCTTCAGGGGTGTCATCTACTATAATTTCTACTCCAGTAGCGGCTTCTAAGGCACGGATATTTCGACCTTCTCGACCAATGATACGTCCTTTTACGTCATCGCTTTCGATGTTAAATACCGATACACAATTTTCGATAGCTTCCTCAGTTCCAACCCTTTGAATGGTATTGATTACGATTTTTTTAGCCTCTTGCTGAGCTGTAAGTTTAGCCTCCTCAAGTGTGTTTTGTATAAAGGACATAGCCTCGGTTTTGGCTTCGGATTTTAAACTTTCAATTAGTTGATTTTTGGCCTCATCGGCAGTAAGTCCAGCAATAGCTTCAAGTTGAGCCAGTTGGCTTTTGTGTAATTTATCAACCTCTTCTTGTTTTTTCTCAAGAATACTTAATTTGTTGTTGTAGTCGTTGGTTTTTTTCTCGATTTCGTCATTAAGTTTACGATTTTTAGCCAACTCACTAGAAATTTGTGATTCTTTATCTCGAGTTCTTTTCTCGGCTTCTGCCATTTTTTTATCGCGACTCAATATAGTTTGTTCGTGTTCGGCTTTGAGTTCGATGAATTTTTCTTTAGCTTGTAAGATTTTATCTTTTTTGATAGCCTCTGCTTCTATTTTAGCGTCTTTAATGATGGCTTCTTTTTCTTTTTCAGCTTCTTTTAAATATCCAGTAGCACTGTTTTTTTCGATATACTTTGCCACTACAAAGCCTATTATAATTCCCAATACACAACCTCCAGTTGTAAATAAAATAACACTCATTTTCTCTTTTTTATTTCCAATATATTAATAATAAAAGCCTACGAAAGGTTGTTTGAATAAACTCGTAAGAACAAGTTTAGGGTTAGCTTGTAATTTGAATTTCCAAGACTAAAGTTGGCATATTCTAGCTACAACGATTTACCCTTTTCAATTGATAAGTGTTGAGTTTATCAAAATTTTAACCTTTCAGTAGGCAGTTTGTTTTATCTTTTAAGAACGATTAAGAACTTCAGATAGGATGTTGTTTAGTTTCGAGAGTTTCTGTTTGGTTTGGTGAGCAATAATCTCGGTCTCCAACTTAGTAAGCTCTATTTTAGAAGCCAATTCTAAAGCACACATAGCCAAAGCGTCTTGTTTGTCTTGTATGCCGTAATTTTCTTCGTATTTAGCAACCATTGAGTTGATGCTTTTCACGGCCAACCGAATAGCCTCTTCTTGTGTAGTAGAGTCTATTGTAAGAGGATACTCTCTTTTGGCGATATTTATAGTTATTCTTTGTTTGCTCATTCCAAAGATATTCTATTCAGAAAGTTTTACAATACAATGGTCTATTTCTTTTATAATAGCGTTAATCCTATTTTTAGTTTCTCGTTTAAAATCGTTACTGCCTAACAATGCGTTAGCTTTTTTTAAGGTTTGTATTTCTAGCTGTAGCTTATTCATTTCTTGGTCTATTTCAACAAAACGCTCTTTGTAAAAACGCAACTCCTCATGAAGTTTATTGTTATCCTGTTGGCTTTGTTCCAGTTTAGAAATAACAAGCAATGTTTTTTGTGTCAATTCTTCTACAAATGATATAGTAATACTCATCTTAATATATGCTATAAAGCTATTTG
Organism: Bacteroidota bacterium; assembly: GCA_030528745.1. Classification (GTDB taxonomy): domain Bacteria; phylum Bacteroidota; class Bacteroidia; order Flavobacteriales; family Flavobacteriaceae; genus Flavobacterium. The sequence continues at coordinate 60,440 of JAUMYH010000003.1, read as the reverse complement.
CATTGCAGAGGACAAAGGTATGTTTTTGAGTATAAATTTGCAATTGTTTTTTTGTGTTTTTTTGTTCAAGTGGTTTAATTTTTTCTTTTGGAGGTGATTAAAAAATAAAAATAATACGTAATTGGTTAAAATTTTGGTGTTTATGTTTGAAAAGTTGGATAATTAATTTGTATATTTGCACCCTCAAATGTAAATATAACTAAAAAATATAATACAATGACAAAAGCAGATATTGTAGCGAAGATTTCTGAAAAAATAGGTTTGGAGAAATCTGAAGTCCAAAGAACAGTGGAGTGTTTTATGGAAGAAGTGAAGAGTTCATTAGAAACAGGGGATAATGTTTATTTAAGAGGTTTCGGAAGTTTTATAGTTAAAACTAGAGCCGAAAAAACAGGGCGTAACATATCTAAAAACACAACAATCAAAATTCCTGCTCATAATATACCTGCTTTTAAACCAGCTAAGGTGTTTGTAGAGGGGGTTAAGACAAAAAATAAGGTGAAAAAGTAATTAAAGTTTAATTTAAAATATTTAAGAGTATGCCAAGTGGTAAAAAAAGAAAAAGACATAAGGTAGCTACACACAAACGTAAAAAAAGAGCTAGAGCTAACCGTCATAAAAAGAAGAAGTAGTCTTGTACTACTTTTTCTTTTTGTATTGAAAATTATTGAAAAGTAATTCTATTAAATTTAGGGGCGTTAGAAGGAGTCTGGAAGTCGTTTTGGTTACAGATTCGTAAGGGCGTACCTTGTTTTTTACAGTTAAATTTACAGCATGAATAAAGAATTAATTATCAGAACAGATTCAGATGCAGTGGATTTTGCCTTGTTGAAAGACGGAAAATTAGTCGAGTTACATAGGGAGGAGGACAAAAAAGAAAAAGGTGAGGTTTCGTTTAATGTAGGAGATATTTTTTTAGCAAAGATACGCAAACCAGTAGTGGGGCTTAATGCGGCTTTTGTGAATATCGGCTTTGAAAAAGACGCTTTCTTGCATTACCATGATTTAGGGCCTAATCTTCATTCGTTGATGAAGTTCATCAAATCGGTAACTTCAGGCAAACTGAAGGACTATTCTCTGAAAAACATACCTTTTGAAGAGGAGATTTCCAAAGATGGTACAATTACAGATGTATTGAGTGCTAATCAATCGATACTGGTACAGATAGTCAAAGAGCCCATTTCTACAAAAGGGCCTCGTATTAGTTCAGAATTGTCCTTAGCAGGGCGGTATGTAGTGTTGATTCCGTTTTCGGATAGGGTTTCTATTTCGCAAAAAATAGAATCTAAAGAAGAGAAGGACAGACTAAAACGATTGGTACAAAGCATAAAGCCTAAGGGTTTTGGAGTGATTATCCGTACTGTAGCCGAAGGCAAGAAAGTTGCCGAGTTGGACAAGGATTTACAGGATTTGTTACAGAAATGGATAGATATGTGTAAGTTGATTCCTGTTGCCCATCAACCCTCAAAGGTGTTGAGTGAGGTCAATCGTGCAGCCACATTGCTCAGAGATGTATTCAACGACACCTTTACAGGCATAACCATCGATGACGAGGATTTGTACTATCAGACCAAAGAGTATCTTCAGGAAATAGCACCAGAGAAGGCATCGATAGTGAGGTTTTATCAATCTAAAGAATTGCCATTATTTGAAAAATACAATGTAGAGCGACAGATTAAGACTTCTTTTGGAAAGACTGTGTCAATGAGCAAAGGGGCTTATTTGGTAATAGAACACACTGAGGCACTACATGTAATAGATGTAAATAGCGGTAACAGATCCAACAAAGCCCTGAACCAGGAAGAAACCGCCATGGAGGTAAATATGATAGCTGCGGCTGAAATTGCCCGTCAGTTACGCCTTCGAGATATGGGAGGGATTATAGTGGTGGACTTTATAGATATGACCAATGTGGAGAATAGAAAAAAACTTTATGATTGTCTCAGAAAGGAAATGAGTGATGATAAAGCCAAACATAAAATTCTTCCTCCGAGTAAATTTGGACTAATCCAGATTACAAGACAAAGGGTAAGACCAGAGGTGAATATTAAAACCGAAGAGGTAAATCCAAATAAACAAGATGAAAGAATAGAAGCTCCAATTCTGATTATAGATAGAATTCGGACTGATTTAGAAAATATTGTGCAGAATAATAAGAAGGTAATTCTCAACACACATCCTTTTATAGCTGCATATTTAAAACAAGGTATTGTATCAATACAGATGAAATGGTTCTTTGAGTTTAAAAAGTGGATTAAAATTATTCCCAGAGATGCTTATACCTATCTAGAATATCATTTTTTTGATCAACAGGGAAATGAAATTGAGTAAAAAAAAAACGCTTATCGGTCATTGGTAAGCGTTTTTTATTTTCTGATGATTTTTTACAAATTAAAAGCCGTTTTAATTTTGTCTACATAATCGAGTTTTTCCCAAGTAAATAGCTCTACTTCAAATTTTCGGATACTCCCATCAGGGGCGGTAAATTGTTTGGTAACCACCTGAGGCTCTCGTCCCATGTGTCCATAAGTAGCCGTTTCGGAATAGATAGGGTTGCGTAATTTTAATCGTTGTTCAATGAAATAAGGTCGTAGGTCAAAGAGTTCGTCTACCTTTTGAGCTATTTCGCCATCGGTAAAATCAACCTTAGATGTTCCGTAAGTGTTAATGTGTATTCCCATAGGGTGTGCCACACCAATAGCGTATGATACTTGTACCAAAATTTCGTCCGCTACACCAGCGGCTACTAAATTTTTGGCGATATGTCTGGTAGCGTAAGCAGCACTACGATCCACTTTACTAGGGTCTTTTCCAGAAAAAGCTCCTCCGCCATGAGCTCCTTTTCCTCCATAAGTATCAACTATGATTTTCCGTCCTGTGAGTCCAGTATCTCCGTGAGGACCACCGATTACGAATTTGCCAGTAGGGTTGATGTGATATTTGATTTTGTCGTTAAACAAAGGGGCGTATTCTGGATTTTTTTGGATTACTCGAGGAATAAGAATTTCTAAAATATCTTTCTTAATCTGTTTAAGCATTGTAGCCTCATCGGCAAACTCATCGTGTTGGGTCGAAAGTACAATTGTGTCAATGTATTGAGGTTTGCCATTGTCATCATACATAAGGGTTACTTGACTTTTAGCGTCAGGTCGAAGATATGTAATTTGTTGGTTTTCTCGTCTTATTTCGGTAAGCTCTTGGAGGAGTTTGTGCGATATATCCAAAGCAAGAGGCATGTAGTTGAGTGTTTCGTTAGTTGCGTATCCAAACATAATCCCTTGGTCTCCAGCTCCTTGTTCTTCTGCCGAAGCCCGTTCTACACCTTGGTTGATATCTTCGGATTGTTTGTGTATAGCCGAAATGATACCGCACGATTGGGCATCGAATTTATAATCGCTTTTGGTGTATCCTATTTTGGTTATTACATCGCGAGTAATTTGCTGTACGTCGAGGTGTATTTTTGATTTAACCTCACCAGCCAAAAATACCTGTCCTGTGGTAACCAAAGTTTCACAAGCTACTTTTGAATTAGGGTCAAAAGCCAAAAAGTTGTCAATCAAAGCATCTGAAATTTGATCTGCAATTTTATCAGGATGCCCTTCGCTAACAGATTCTGAAGTAAATAAATATGCCATTATTAGTTGTTTAATTTGTCAAGAAGTTTGGAGACAAAACTAAAACAACACATGCCAAATATAAAAATGAAAGGTATACACTGTTTTAGCGTTTTTTACAGAGGTTGCAATCAGTCAAATCTGTCCTCCTAAACTTACCTGAGGTTCGTTATTTGGGTGCAAATTTAAAAAATAAAATAATATGATGGGTCAAAAATGAATCTTTTTTGTATTTTTGTGATAATAATAAAAATAATAGAAAATGTACAATGTATTGAAAGAGATCCACTCAGGGTGGGCTTATTTGGTTTTGTTAATGTTAGGATTTGTGGTACTGAATTCATTAAGAGGATTTAATTCTGGAAAAGAATTTTCGTCAAGAGATCGTAAGATAGCCTTATTTGGGCTTATAGTAACGCATATTCAATTGTTGTTTGCGATGTTGTTGTACTTTACCTCGCCTTATTTTCAGACAATGAAAGATGTTGGTATGGGAGGAATTATGGGAAATTCATTGTTAAGATTGTATTTGATAGAACATCCCTTTGTCAATATTGTGGCAATAATTTTAATTACAGTAGGTTGGAGTAAACACAAAACAAAAGCCACAGACAAAGAGAAATTCAAGTCGATTTTGCTGATGTATTCAATTGCGTTGGTGTTGTTCTTGTCGAGAATTCCGTGGAAAGCATGGTTATCTTAATACATACATTATGACAAAATTAAGTGTAAATATAAATAAAATTGCTACCTTGCGTAATTCCAGAGGTGGCAATGTGCCAGATTTGTTAAAATTTGCTGTTGATGTTCAGGGATTTGGTGCCGAGGGGATTACCATTCATCCAAGACCTGACCAAAGACATATCAGATACCAAGATGTATATGACCTAAAAGATTTGGTGCATACCGAATATAATATTGAGGGAAATCCGATTCCAGAATTTATGAAAATGGTTTTGGAGGTCAAACCAACTCAGGTTACTCTTGTGCCAGACGGAAACGATGTGCTTACATCAAATGCAGGTTGGGACACCATAAAACACAAGGATTTTCTTTCCGATGTAGTACAAGAATTTCAGAAACAAAATATTCGCACCTCTATATTTGTGAATCCAGATTTGAAGATGGTCGAAGGGGTCAAGTTAGTTGGGGCAGATCGTATCGAGTTGTATACGGAAGAATATGCTTTGCAATATTCAAAAGGAAATACACAAGCCATAGAACCGTATAAGGCGTGTGCAGTATTAGCCCAAGAGCTTGAAATAGGAGTCAATGCAGGACACGATTTGAATTTGAAAAATGTAAAGTTTTTTAAACAAAACATTCCTAATTTATTAGAGGTGTCAATAGGACACGCACTGATTTCGGAAAGTATTTACCTTGGAATTGAAAACGTGGTACGTATGTATTTAAGAGAATTATCCTAAAAGGTATGAGTCAGCAATTATTATATTCAAGAATAGAAGGCGAGGGAAGCCCATTGCTTATTTTGCATGGATACTTAGGAATGTCAGACAACTGGAAAACGCTTTCGGCACGTTATGCAGAAAATGGATTTCAGGTACACGCCATAGACCTTCGCAACCATGGACGGAGTTTTCATTCAGATGATTTTTCTCATGATTTGATGGTGCAAGATTTGCTGTATTACTGTAAGCATTACCATTTAGAAAAAGTATCTGTAATAGGGCATTCTATGGGAGGGAAGTTGGCGATGTTTTTTGCTATAACATACCCACAGATGATTGATAAATTGGTAGTGGTTGATATATCGGCAAGGCAATATCCTCCGCATCATCAAGATATTCTCTCGGCTTTAGCGGCAGTTGATTTTGAAAATCATACAACTCGCTCTCAAATACAAGAGGTTGTGTCCAAAACCATTCAAGATGCAGATGTGGTACAATTTCTGATGAAAAACATTTACAGAATCACTCCCGAAAAGTTAGGGTTTCGAATGAATCTGTCGTCGCTTACGGCTAATTATGAAAATATGCTCATAGCAGTTCCGATGGATAAGACTTTTGAAAAAGAAGTATTGTTTGTGCGTGGTGCAAAGTCCAAATATATTTCAGACCAAGATCATCAACAGAACAAAATGATTTTCACAAACGCATGGCTCAAAACGGTAGCTGATGCAGGACATTGGGTACATGCCGAGAATCCATCAGATTTTTTTGAATACACCATTGCGTATTTATTACAATAAACATTAATAACAAAAATTACTATGATAAATAAAAAAGTACATTCAGTAGAAGAAGCTCTAAAAGATATTCAGGACAATATGACCATTATGCTAGGAGGATTTGGTCTTTGTGGTATTCCAGAAAATTCCATTGCGGAATTGGTTCGAAAAGGAGTAAAGGGACTTACTTGTATATCAAATAATGCAGGAGTAGATGATTTTGGATTGGGACTATTGTTGCAAAATAAACAGATAAAAAAAATGGTGTCATCGTATGTTGGCGAGAACGCAGAGTTTGAAAGACAAATGCTCAGTGGCGAGTTAGAGGTAGAACTCACCCCTCAAGGCACATTGGCAGAGAAGTGCAGAGCGGCTCAGGCAGGCATTCCAGCATTCTATACTCCAGCAGGTTATGGTACAGAGGTGGCCGAAGGGAAAGAAGTGAAAATATTTGACGGTAAACCCCACATATTAGAGTATGCTTTTAAGGCAGATTTTGCTATAGTGAAAGCATGGAAAGGCGATGAGGCAGGAAATCTTATTTTTAAAGGAACAGCCCGAAACTTTAATCCGTGTATGTGCGGAGCGGCCAAAATTACTATAGCCGAAGTTGAAGAGCTAGTACCAGCAGGACAACTTGACCCCAATCAAATTCACATACCAGGAGTGTTTGTTCAACATATATTCCAAGGTAAAAATTACGAAAAAAGAATTGAACAACGAACTGTAAGGAAAAGATAATAAGTATGTTAGATAAAGTAGGAATTGCTAAACGTATAGCACAAGAACTCAAAGACGGATATTTTGTTAATCTGGGTATAGGAATCCCAACCTTGGTAGCTAATTATATACCACAGGGGATAAATGTAGAATTTCAAAGCGAAAATGGGGTGTTAGGTATGGGACCATTTCCCTTTGAGGGAGAAGAAGATCCTGATTTGATAAACGCAGGAAAACAGACGATAACCACGCTTGACGGAGCAAGTTTTTTTGACTCGGCAATGAGTTTTGGAATGATCAGAGGCAAACATATTGATTTAACAATATTAGGAGCTATGGAAGTGTCCGAAAAAGGAGACATAGCCAACTGGAAAATACCTGGCAAGATGGTTAAAGGTATGGGAGGGGCAATGGATTTGGTGGCATCGGCCGAAAATATAATTGTTGCTATGATGCACGTAAACAAAGCAGGAGAATCCAAGATATTAAAAAAATGTAGTTTGCCACTTACAGGGGTAAATTGTGTAAAGAAGATTGTTACAGAATTAGCAGTAATTGAGGTTACACAAGAGGGATTGAAACTTTTGGAAAGGGCTCCAGGGGTTTCGGTAGAGCATATCGTAAATGCAACCGAAGCACCTCTAATCATAGAGGGCGAAATTCCAGAAATGAAAATAGATTAATAACAATACAGACCTCTTTAGTTGATAGCTTCTGAGGTCTTTTTTGAAGATATTATAATATGAAGTTTAGCAAAGAACAGTTTTTATCCATATCAAAACAAATTTCTAAAAATACTTTGATGGAAACGCTTGATATTGAATATGTTGATGTTGGAGATGATTATCTTATAGCAAAAATGCCAGTAACGAGCAAAGTGCATCAGCCTATGGGAATTTTACACGGAGGAGCTACAGTGGCATTGGCAGAAAGTGTAGGTAGTGCAGCTTCAATTTTGTTTGTTAATCCTGAAGAATATACGGTCAAAGGAATTGAAATTTCAGCCAATCACCTCAAGAGTAAATCCGAGGGAGTTGTGTACGCTACTGCTAAAATTATCCACAAAGGAAGAACAATTCATCTTTGGGAAATTAAAATAACTGACGAAGAAGGAGCTTTAATATCGATTTGCAAACTCACCAATATCATAATGCCGAAGAATGGAAGATAATGCTCAAATATTGGAATATCTTACAAAGGCATTAGAGGTCGAATTGCCTTTTGTGGTATATTCTTTGCCCAATTCAAGTATGATCAGAGGCGTATTTCAGACAGATGATACTCTTTATCAGTTGGACGATTATACTTCAGAGGGAATAGTATTGTGTAGTTTTGACAGTAGTCAGAAGATAATAATACCTTTCGATAAAAGTAGGGTAGTTGAGTTTAAATGGCACACTCAAAAGGTTGAAAATACTTCGGATTTTTCATCGGTGTATTCTGACAAAGAAAGGGAAGATTTTGAATCAAAGGTAAATCAGGCTGTACAGATTATTCGAGACTCAGATATTGACAAAATTGTACTTTCACGCCCCAAAAACATAAAAAACCTATCTCAAAAACCGTTGCAAGATGTTGTAACCAAACTCTTTTCGATGTATACCAATACGTTTAATTATTGTTTTTTTCACCCAAAGATTGGTTTGTGGTTAGGTGCTACGCCCGAAAAACTACTATCGATAAAAAACAATGTCTTGCAAACAATGTCTTATGCTGGTACACAAAAATATAGGGGGACTGAAGAGGTAAGTTGGGGAAATAAGGAACAAGAAGAACAGAAGTTTGTAACACAATTTATAGTGGATTCTTTAGAAAGTTGCAGTTCAAAGATACGATGTTCAGAACCATATACTTCAAGGGCTGGAAGTTTGTTGCACATTCGCTCAGATATAGAAGCACTCTTGTCAGAATTATTTAATCTTGAAAAGATAATAACACAACTTCATCCAACTCCTGCTGTTTGTGGTTTGCCTAAACAGGAAGCCATGCAAAAGATTAAAGAATTAGAACAGTACGACAGAAAATTTTACGCAGGATATATTGGCGAACTAAATTTTGAAAATCAGACCAATTTATACGTAAATATACGTTGTGCGGAATTGCAAGGTACTGACCTAACGCTGTATGTGGGGTGCGGAATCACAGCACAGAGCATTGCCGAAGATGAATTTGTCGAAACAGAGAATAAATCAAGCACTATAAATGCAATTTTTCAATAGTTTTATTTGGATATAGTCTAAACATGAATTAAATTTGTCGTAAATAAAAATTTTTCATTATGGATTCACATACAAAAGCAGCTCAAGCACAATCTAAATCAAAACCAATTGAGCCAAAAGTAAAAGAATTAGTGGCTCGTTGTAAGTCAATTATTATGGCAACAGCAGACAAGGAGGGAAATTTAAACTCAAGTTATGCTCCTTATGCTAAAATAGGTAATAAGTTGTACATATTGATTTCGTTCATGGCACGTCATACCAAAAATATTACCGAAACGAATAAGGCATCTGTTTTGTTTATTGAAGATGAATCAGAAACAAAACAAATTTATGCAAGAGAACGCCTTACTTTTGATGCCGTAACTCAAAAAATTGAACGAAATACACCGCTTTGGGACGAGGCTATTGCGGCTCTAACAGCTTCGCATGGTAAGATTTTGGAAATTTTGGTAGGAATGCAGGATTTTATTATGATTGAAATCTCGCCAGTAAAGGGGTCGTATGTTAATGGCTTCGGAAGTGCTTATGTGGTAAATGGAGATTACGAGATTGTTAATCACAAAAATGATGTTAATCATACCATCGAGCAGAAGTAAATTTCTAATTTTTCATAATTTAATGAAGTAATATATTATAGAAAAGTCTCTGAAAATCAGAGACTTTTTTCTTTTTGATAAGGGAGTGATGTTATTTTCTAGATGGTCGTACAACCAAAGCGTCAGGATATTTTTTAAGAATATCCAATCGAACTCTATCAGCTTCAATTTTAGTTTTAAAATTTCCAACCTGCACCTTATAGTTGGGCGAACTAAAGATTATCGTTCCATCTATATTTTTGAAGTTTTGTTTAAATTCATTTAGCACTTTTCGTGCATTTTGACCATCGCCATAAAAAATTTGAATTTTGTATTTATCAGTAGTTGTGATAGAACTATTAATCTTTTTTTTCTCATTTAATAAGTTGTCAAATTTGGAATTGCCCTCTATACTGGTTTGGGCTGTTAAATGATTAATGCTCAAAGCAAATAGAAGCATTATAAATAAAGTGTTTGTAGTGTGTTTAAGTTTCATAACAAATTATAATTTAGGCAAATATAGATAAAAAAATAAAATTTAACACAACTCTATTATTTAGAACAACTATAAATTAAATAAATCCCATACATTCCAGTTTTGATAATAGGTATTTAGTTGTATTTTTGTCGAAAAATAGAAGTAGGTATATTTCAGTAGAAAAAATTATGCCAAAAACAATAGAGTTATTTTTTATATGAGAAAATTAAGAAATAATAGTAATATGTTAAGAACTTTATTATTGAGTTTGACGTTTGTGTTTACTTCGGTGGGGTATGCACAAGACACGACTGGAACTCCAGAGGTTAAGGGAGATCCAGAGAATGGTAAGGCTTTGTTTGCAAAGTGTGCGGCTTGTCACGATTTGGATAAACAGATGATTGGTCCTGCTTTGCGTGGGGTGTCCACTCGATTAGACAGAGAGTGGTTGCACAAGTGGATTAGGAATAGTCAGGAGTTGATAGCTTCAGGAGATGCTTATGCTAATGAGGTTTTTGAGAAGTTCAACAAGATTCCGATGCAGGCTTTTGAAGATCTTTCAGAGCAGGAGATTGATGATATTTTGGCGTATACCGCTCAAGAAAAAGAGACTGGTCCAAAGCTCACTGCTGAGGAATTGGCTCAAGTAAGAGCGGAGTCTCAAGCTAAAAGAGATAAGGCTCATAGAGTAGATTCAACTGGGAAGGTTATCTTTTGGAGTTTTGTAGCTATATTCGTTGTGCTAGTATTCTTCTTGTATGCGGTTAATAAAAAACTTAAAAATCTTGTAGCTTCAAGAGGAGTGGATATGGGAGAAAAAAATCCTGTATTGGAAGGTTTTGCACGTAATAAATTTGTAGCAGTAACCACAGTGCTTCTTTTGGTGTTGGTTGGAGCTTATTTTGGATATGGGTATCTGATGCAAGTGGGTATCGACAAAGGGTATCAGCCAATTCAGCCAATCCATTATTCGCATAAGATTCATGCGGGAGACAATCAGATAGATTGTAAGTATTGCCATTCTTCGGCACGTACAAGTAAGACTGCGGGGATTCCGTCGCTTAATGTTTGTATGAATTGCCACGAAAATATTTCGGAATACAATGGTGAGGAAGATCTTGAAAAAGGGTATACTAAAGACTTCTATACAGGAGAGATTCAGAAATTGTATGACGCTGTTGGTTGGGATCCTGAGACTAGACAATACAGTAAGCCACAGCAACCTGTTAAATGGGTAAGAATTCACAATTTGCCAGATTTCGTATATTTTAATCACTCACAACACGTGTCTGTAGCAGGTTTGGAATGTCAAACTTGTCACGGAGAAGTACAGAATATGGAGCTGTTAGAGCAACATGCTACTTTATCGATGGGGTGGTGTATCGATTGTCATAGAAATACACCAGTGCAATCGGATAATAACTACTATAAAGGAGTTCATGAGGAACTTGCTAAAAAGTATGGGAAAGAGAAACTTACTATAGCTGATATGGGAGGTTTAGAGTGTGGAAAGTGTCATTATTAATAAAAACAAGGACTTAAAAATATTGTATAAATATGTCATCAAACAAAAAATACTGGAAAAGTGTTGAAGAGCTAAACGAAAATAGTTCTATTGTTGAGACGCTTAGAAATAATGAATTTGTTGAAGAGATTCCAACAGATGAATTTTTGGGTGATCAGAAACTACTTTCTGACTCATCTACAACTAGAAGAGATTTTCTTAAATATGTAGGGTTTAGTACTGCTGCAGCTACTCTTGCTGCCTGTGAAGGGCCAGTAGTTAAGTCAATACCTTATGTGATGCAACCAGAGGAAATTGTGCCTGGAGTTGCGGATTACTATGCTACCACTATGGTAGATGGGTATGATTTTGCTAATATCTTGATAAAGACAAGAGAAGGTAGACCTATAAAAGTGGAGCATAACAATTTGCAGGGAGCTAAAATGTGTCCTAATGCAAGAGTACATGCTTCGGTATTGTCATTGTACGATAGTTTAAGGTTGAAGAAATCTAAGATTAATGGTCAAGATGCAAGTTGGAAAGAGGTTGATTCGCATGTTAAGAAAGCCTTGCAAGAAGCCGTTAATTCAAATGGGCGTATTGTAATTCTGTCAGGAACATTAGCGAGTCCTTCAACGGATAAGTTGATAACAGAATTTAAGGCTAAATATCAGAATGTTCAGCATGTGGTATATGATGCTGTATCTAATTCTGAAGCCTTAGACGCTTTTCAAGAAGTGTATGGAGAACGTGCTTTAGCAGAATATGATTTTGCTAAGTCAGACGTGATAGTATCAGTAGGAGCTGACTTTGTGGCTGATTGGCAAGGAGGTGGCTATGAAGGAGGTTATGCTCAAAAACGCATTCCGAAGAATGGTAAGATGTCAAAACACTTCCAGTTCGAGGCGAATATGAGTTTGTCTGGAGCTAATGCGGACAAACGCTATCCGATGACAGTAGCACAACAAAAATTGGCTATAGCTAAAATTTATTCCATAATTACAGGAGCTTCTGTTTCGGTTAATGGACTAGAGCGTGAAGAGGCTGTAATTAATGCTGCTAATGAACTTAAAAAAGCAGGAAGTAAAGGTGTATTTGTAACAGGTATTCAAGACAAAAATGCACAACTTTTGGCTATTGCTATCAACAAGGCTCTTAGAAGTGAGGCTTTTGATGATATTAATACAAAACAAATTAGAAAAGGTAACACTAAAGATGTGTTACAATTAGTAAAAGACATCAATTCGGGAGCGATTCATACTTTGATAATTAATGGATTAAATCCTGTATATAGTTTCCCTAGCACATTGCAATTTAAAGATGCTTTGGCGAAGGTTAAAAATGTGATTACTTTTTCACAAAAAGAAGATGAAACAGTAAAAGTATCGCACGTAGCAATTGCTGCTCCTCATTATTTGGAATCTTGGGGTGATGTAAATATAGTGAAAGGACATTATAGTATTATTCAACCTACAATTCGTCCGTTGTTCGATACCAAACAATTCCAAGACGCGTTATTATCGTGGTTGGATAGTGGAGTTACTTATTATGATTATTTAAAAAATCATTGGACTTCTTCAATTTTGGTAGGGAAATCATGGAATCAAACGGTGCATGATGGATTTTTTACCAGAAAACAGACGATAGAAGCGGAGGAGATAAGCGAAGAGGAAGTTAAAAGATTGCATATAGATTTTGATTTCTCAAGTGCAGTTTCAGCTTTATCAGCTACCAAAACAACCGAAGGCTTTGAATTGGTAATGTATCCTAAGGTAGGTATGGGAGATGGGCAACAAGCCAATAACCCATGGCTTCAGGAGTTTCCAGATCCAATAACCAGAGTATCTTGGGACAACTATGCTACAATGAACCGTCTTGATGCGGAGGCTATAGGCGTTAAGAATTATAATGTGGCTAATGGTGGATTAAATGGAAGTTATGTAACACTAGAGGTTAATGGCATTAAATTAGAAAATGTGCCTGTGTATATTCAACCTGGTCAAGCCAAAGGTACAATTGGTCTTTCTTTTGGATATGGAAGAAAGGAAGGTATGAAGAAAGAAATGCAGGTAGGGGTAAATGCCTATACATTGTATAATGACTTTGTAAATGTTCAGTCAGCGTCTGTAGTTAAGGAATCAAAATCAGATCACGAATTTGCTTGTGTACAGTTGCATCGTACATTGATGGGAAGAGGTGATATATTAAAAGAAACAACTCTAGAAGAATTTAATAATGGAGATCCTGCTAAATGGAATCCGATGCCAATGGTTTCATTGGATCATCAATCTAAACCAGTAACACAGGTTGATATTTGGGAGTCGTTTGACAGAAGTATAGGACACCACTTTAATTTGTCTATTGACCTAAATGCTTGTACAGGTTGTGGAGCTTGTGTGATAGCTTGTCATGCAGAAAACAATGTGCCAGTAGTAGGAAAGTCAGAGGTAAGAAGATCTAGAGATATGCACTGGTTGCGTATTGACAGATATTATTCGTCAGAAGAAACTTTTGCTCAAGATGTAGAGAAGAAATTATCTGCTAAAGGATTGTTTGATAATATGGAAAAGTTTGAACAATTGGAGCATCCGTCTGATAATCCTCAAGTGGCGTTCCAACCAGTAATGTGTCAGCATTGTAATCACGCACCGTGTGAAACAGTGTGTCCTGTGGCAGCTACATCTCATGGTCGTCAGGGGCAAAACCACATGGCGTACAACAGATGTGTTGGTACTCGTTATTGTGCTAACAACTGTCCGTACAAAGTGCGTCGTTTCAACTGGTTCTTGTATAGTAAAAATCCTCAGTTTGACTATAATATGAATGACGATTTGGGTCGTATGGTACTTAACCCAGATGTAGTAGTTCGTTCTAGAGGAGTAATGGAAAAATGCTCATTCTGTATTCAATCTACTCAAGCGGTTATTTTAAAAGCTAAACGCGAAGGTAGAAAGGTGTCAGATAACGAATTTAACGATGCTTGTGCTTGTGCGGCTGCTTGTGGTACAGGGGCGATGGTATTCGGAGATGTTAATAATCCTAAAGATCCGATTACAGCATTGAAAGAAGATAATCGTATGTATCACCTATTAGAACATTTAGGTACACAGCCAAATGTTATCTATCAAGTGAAAGTAAGAAATGTGTAATAAAAGTATAATTGTAATCTTATAAATAAAAAATTATGTCTCATTACGAAGCACCTATAAGAAAACCCCTCGTATTAGGTAATAAATCTTATCATGATATTACTGTTGATGTAGCACGTCCTGTTGAGGGTAGAGCAAATAAACAATGGTGGACTGTATTTTTAATAGCTTTAGCAGCCTTTTTGTGGGGTGTTGGTTCTATGATATATACGGTTTCTAACGGTATTGGTTCTTGGGGACTAAATAAGACCATTGGATGGGCTTGGGATATTACAAACTTTGTATGGTGGGTAGGTATCGGACACGCTGGTACACTTATTTCTGCCGTATTATTGTTGTTCCGTCAGAAGTGGAGAATGGCAGTTAACCGTTCTGCTGAAGCAATGACTATATTTTCGGTGGTTCAGGCAGGTTTGTTCCCTATTATTCACATGGGTAGACCTTGGCTAGGGTATTGGGTACTTCCTATCCCTAACCAGTTTGGATCGCTATGGGTTAATTTTAACTCGCCATTATTATGGGATGTATTTGCCATATCTACCTATCTTTCAGTATCTTTAGTGTTCTGGTGGACTGGACTTTTGCCAGACTTTGCGATGCTTAGAGATAGAGCTATAACTCCATTTACCAAAAAAGTATATTCAATACTGTCTTTCGGATGGAGCGGTAGAGCTAAAGATTGGCAGAGATTTGAAGAAGTGTCTTTGGTATTGGCTGGTCTTGCTACGCCGCTAGTACTTTCGGTACACACTATTGTATCGTTCGACTTTGCTACTTCAGTAATTCCAGGGTGGCATACTACCATATTACCTCCATACTTTGTGGCAGGAGCGATTTTCTCAGGATTCGCAATGGTTAATACGCTACTAATTATTATGCGTAAAGTATGTAATTTTGAAGATTATATTACCATTCAGCATATTGAGTTGATGAATATTATTATAATGATTACAGGTTCGATAGTAGGTATTGCTTATATTACGGAACTTGTTATAGCATGGTATTCGGGAGTAGAGTATGAGCAATATGCCTTTTTGAACAGAGCTACAGGTCCTTACTGGTGGTCATATTGGTTGATGATGACTTGTAACGTAATCTCTCCTCAAGTTATGTGGTTGAAGAAAATCAGAACTAGTATAATGGCTTCATTTATTATTTCGATAGTGGTGAACGTAGGTATGTGGTTCGAGCGTTTTGTAATCATTGTTACTTCGTTACATAGAGATTATCTTCCATCATCGTGGACTATGTTCCAGCCTACCTTTGTGGATATTGGTATTTATATTGGAACAATCGGATTCTTCTTTGTATTGTTTTTGTTATATTCTCGTAGTTTCCCTGTAATAGCACAGGCCGAGGTTAAAACAATCTTGAAGTCGTCAGGTGATAATTATAAGAGAGAAAGAGAGCTTAAAGGAGAACATTCACACAACCATTAATATTATAAAAGATGAGCAATAGAGTTATTCACGTATTATACAATGATGATGATGTTTTACTCGATGCAGTAAAAACCACACGTACAGCAAATCATCAAATAGAGGAAATATATACTCCTTTTCCTGTTCACGGATTGGATAAGGCAATGGGGTTAGCACCAACAAGAATTGCCATTTGTGCATTTATTTATGGTCTGTGTGGCTTAACAACAGCGGCCTTGCTGATGAATTATGTAATGATTGAGAATTGGCCTCAAGATATAGGAGGTAAACCAAGTTTCTCATTCCTGCAAAACATGCCTACATTTGTACCTATTATGTTTGAGCTTACTGTATTTTTTGCGGCTCACCTTATGGTTCATACTTTCTATATGAGAAGTAAATTGTGGATTGGTAAGAAGGCAGAGAACCCAGATCCTCGTACTACAGATGACCATTTTTTGATGGAAGTTGCGGTTAAGGACAATGAGCAAGAAATGATTAATTTCTTTCAAAAAACAGGGGCAGTAGAAATTAAAGTAGTTGATAAGAAGAAATATTAATTATGAGATATATATACAAATTAGCAGTTCTTTTGGCATTGTCAATCACGCTAACCTCGTGCTTTGACAAGAGAAATCCTAATTACCAATTCTTTCCTAATATGTACGAATCGGTAGCTTACGAAACCTATTCAGAATCAAATGCGTTTAGAGATGGTAAAGAGGGGCAGTTACCAGTTAAAGGTTCAATACCTAGAGGTTTTAAACCTTATGAATATCCAGATACCACCGAAGGCTTGGAGTTGGCACGTACAAATTTAGTTTCACCATTAGCAGAGGCTGACTATAATGCAGATAAAGCGAAAGAGTTGTATACTATTTATTGTGCCGTTTGTCATGGTGAAAAAGGAGATGGTAAAGGAATACTGGCACAAAGAGAGAAATTTCAAGGAGTACCTAGTTATTCAGACAGACCAATCACAGAAGGAAGTATCTTTCATGTGGTAACCTATGGTCTTAACGCTATGGGTTCACACGCTAATCAATTGAGCCAAGAAGAGCGTTGGCAAGTGGCTAGATATGTGATGAGTCTTAAAAAATAAATTGTAGAATATTATATATTAGAAAATATGTATACTTTTTCAGGAAAATTAAAAACATTCTCTATTGTCTTGATGATAATAGGAATATTGGGTATTGGTTATAGTTTTTTCTCTTCAAGTCAGATAACCTTGGAAGACGTAGAAAAAATGGAACAAGTACATCACACTGATAAAAATACTCATGATACTACAGAGTTGTCTAGTGAGGATCATCAAAAACATTTAGAACATGTTTTGCATCAATTGCACAATAAGCCTTGGTCGGCTTTGTATGTAGCGTGTATATTTTTCTTTCTAATATCTGTAGGGGTGTTGGCATTCTATGCTATTCAAATAGCTTCACAAGCGGGGTGGTCTCCAGTTCTGTTTAGAGTGATGGAAGGAATTACAGCTTATGTTTTGCCAGGGGCTATAATCTTTTTTATAGTATTATTGTGTTCTGGTTTTCACCTAAACCATCTGTTTGTATGGATGGCAGACGGAATAACAGATCCTAACCACGCTAATTACGATTTTATAGTAGCAGGTAAGTCGGCATATTTGAATGTACCATTCTTTTTGATAAGAGCTTTCTTGTTTTTGTTGATTTGGGTGATTTATCGCAATGTAGCTCGTAGATTATCGTTACGTCAAGATGCTGAACCTCAAAATGCAGAGTTGTTACACAAAAAGATGGTTAAAGCAGCAGCTTTGTTCTTAGTATTGTTTATCATAACTGAATCAATTGCGGCTTGGGATTGGATTATGTCATTTGATCCGCATTGGTATAGTACCTTATTTGCTTGGTATGTATTTGCAAGTTTCTTTGTAAGTGGTATTACTACTATTGCTTTGGTAACCATTTATTTACAATCAAAAGGATTACTTACTTTTATCAACAAGAGTCATTTGCATGATTTGGCTAAGTTTATGTTCGCTATCAGTATATTCTGGACCTATCTTTGGTTTTCACAATTTATGTTGATATGGTATTCAAACATACCAGAAGAGGTAACTTATTTTATTCAACGTATTGATGAGTTTACAGTGCCTTTCTTCGGAATGTTATTCCTAAACTTAGTGTTTCCTTTACTAGTTTTGATGGATGCAAGTTTCAAGAGAGTAAAATGGATTGTAGTGATGGTGGGTATTGTTATACTAATTGGGCATTATATAGACTTCTTCAACATGATTATGCCTGCTACGGTAGGGGCTAGTTGGTCTATAGGAATTCCTGAGATTAGTTCGGTAATGTTCTTCCTTGGGTTGTTTATATTTGTAGTATTTAACGCTCTTTCTAAACACGAGTTGTTAGCTAAAAACAATCCTTTGATAGAAGAAAGTAAACATTTTCATTACTAATCATATTGAGGTAAATATATTTGAAAACTCCAGATAATTTCTGGAGTTTTTTTGTTATCTTTATAGCCACAATTTCTATTATCTATGAAAAAACAATTTTATATTCTGATATTGTCTTTTTGTTCTGTGTTGTCTGTTTTTTCTCAAGAATTAAAATCATATCAAATTTTTAATTCTAAAGGTAAAAAGATTACTTATGCAAAAATGACAAAAGAACTTCAAAAATATGAAGTAATACTTTTTGGAGAATTACACAACGAACCAATTGCTCATTGGTTGCAAATCAAAATTGTAAAGGATTTTCATAAGGCTAAACATCATTTTGCTATAGGATTGGAGATGATGGAAAGAGATGTCCAGCCTTATTTAGATGATTATCTCAAAGGGGATATTACTCAAAAACAATTTGATTCCTTGGGTAGATTATGGCATAACTATACTACAGATTATAAGCCTATTGTTGATTATGCGAAGGAAAATAAGATTTCAGTAATAGCTTCAAATATACCGCGTAGGTATGCACGAAAGGTGTATAAATATGGCTTAGAAGCACTTGATTCGTTACCTGATGCAGACAAAAAATGGATAGCCCCACTTCCAATAAAATACGATTCGGAACTTTCTCAATACAAGAATATGCTTAAAATGAATGTTCACGCAGGAGAAAATTTTCCTAAAGCACAGGCAATAAAAGATGCTACTATGGGGTATTCGATAGTAGAACAATTAGAAAATAATCAGAAAATAATACATTTGCACGGAGCGTATCATTCAGATTTTTATCAAGGAATTTATTGGTATGTAAAGCAACAGCGACCAGAGGTGAAGATAGCAGTGATTTCGACTGTGTTACAAGAACAGCTCCAGAGTATTGATAAAGATTCTTTGAAAAAGGCAGATTTTATTATAGTGATAGACCAAGATATGACCAAAACGTATTGATTATCTGTAAGTATAATCAAATATATTTTAGTAAGGCAAAGGAAAGAATCTTTTTAACACTAATGCTAAATGCGTTTTTTGAATAGGAAAGAAGTAAGGCGTTTTTTTATGAAAAACTAGAAAATCAAATATTAGATTGTAAATTATTTAATAAATAGATTTTAAAGTTTAACTTTGCACTCGTTATTTATTTGAAAGAAAAGATTGATGTTGAAAAAAATATCCATAAACCTCTTAATTTGTTTGTTGTTTTGTCTGAATTATAGTTGTAATAATTCGTCCAGTAAATTAGACTTTAGAAAAGAAAAAATAGAAGAAACATCTGATTTTATGTGTGATGATGCTTGTCCTTCTGTGGAATTGGATTTGATAGCTGTTCATACCAAAAATAAGGTGGCTGATTCAATAAATAGTAAAATATTTTATACCGTTAAAGAGTTGTTGTTGATTGAAGACAAACAAATTGTTGATTCGTCATATGAACAATTAGCCAAATTGTTTTTGTCAGAATATAAGGAACTCAAAACAAATTTTCCAAATGATGCAATTGGATGGGAAGCTGTAATAAAAGCAGAATTAACTTATCAGAGCGATGAAATTCTGTGTATACGGATTGATT
>JAUMYH010000003.1:33835-40558 GCA_030528745.1 Bacteroidota bacterium | reverse complement strand
TATCATATTTATGCAGGTGGTGCTCATGGTTTTTCGGGAGTAAAGTCGTTGTTGTTCGACCTTAATACAGGTAAATCTCTAACCATAAATGATATTGTGTCTAATATAGAAGAATTTACTTCTTATTGTGAAAAGAAATTCAGAGCCTCATTTAGCATTCCAGAGCAAGACAATATTAATTCTACAGAATTTTTATTTGAAGACGATAAGTTTGTTCTGCCAGAAACAATAATTTTAGAGTCAGACAAATTGGTATTGTATTATACTACCGAGATTACCTCGTATGTAGATGGAGTAAAAGAATTGAGTATTCCTTACTCTGAAATAAAGCAATATCTCAAAAAATGAAATAGAGTAAAAATCTATATAAAATAAGCTACAATATGGAAAAAGGAAATAATGTGTATGACAATGTAATTCAACTGATAGGAAATACCCCCCTAATAAAACTCAATCATATAACAAGTAATCTTACGGGGACTTATTATGCTAAAGTTGAGGGGTTTAATCCTGGGCATTCAACCAAAGACAGAATTGCATTGCACATCATAGAACAAGCCGAGAAAAAAGGTATTCTGAAAAAGGGAAGTACCATAGTGGAAACAACCTCAGGGAATACAGGCTTTAGCTTGGCAATGATTAGCATCCTTAAAGGTTATAAATGTATATTGGCGGTAAGTGATAAATCTTCAAAAGATAAGATTGATTTGCTTCGGAGTATGGGGGCAAAGGTGTATGTGTGTCCTGCAAGTGTACCTGCCGATGACCCAAAGTCCTACTATAATGTAGCCAAATCTATTCACGAAAAAACACCAAATTCGGTGTATATAAATCAATATTTTAATGAGCTTAACATTGAGGCTCATTATCTGACTACAGGAGTCGAAATCTGGGAACAGACTCAAGGTAAAGTTACTCATATAGTGGCGTGTAGTGGTACGGGAGGAACCATTTCTGGTATTGCACGTTATCTAAAAGAAAAAAATCCTGCCATTAAAATATTAGGAGTAGATGCTTATGGCTCGGTACTAAAAAAGTATCACGAAACAGGAGAACTCGACCCCAAAGAGATATATTCGTATCGAATAGAAGGTTTGGGGAAAAACTTGATACCAACAGCTACGGATTTTAAGATGATTGATAAATTTATTAAGGTTACAGACAAGGAAAGTGCTTATGCAGCACGTGAAATAGCCTTAAAAGAGGGGCTTTTTGTAGGCTATACATCGGGTGCGGCTCTACAAGCACTTAAACAATATGCTGCTCAAGGCGAATTTGACAAAGATAGCGTGGTGGTGGTGGTATTTCCAGATCACGGTTCAAGATATTTGAGCAAAATATATTCAGATGAATGGATGCAAAAGCAAGGATTTGAAGTAGATGACAACGAAGAATTAGCGGTCGAATACATAAAATAATCGGATTGTAAACATCTATATCGATTGTTTTAGAAAATGTATTTTGATTTTTAAATAAAAAATAATATATTTGTTATATAATAAAGGTTAAATGGCAAAAAATCTAGTAATAGTTGAGTCTCCTGCAAAGGCGAAGACGATAGAGAAATTTTTAGGAAAAGATTTTCAGGTAGAATCTAGTTTTGGGCATATTTCGGATTTACCGTCTAGTGAATTGGGGGTAGATGTTGATAATAATTTCAAACCGAATTACGTAGTGTCCGATGATAAAAAATCTATTGTTAAGAAGTTAAAGGATTTGGCTCAGAAAGCAGAGGTGGTATGGTTAGCTTCCGATGAAGACCGCGAAGGGGAGGCCATAGCGTGGCATTTGGCAGAAACACTAAAATTAGATGAAAACAAAACTAAAAGGATAGTTTTTCACGAAATTACCAAATCAGCCATTCAGAAAGCAATCGAGAATCCAAGAGGGATAGATTACAATTTGGTAGATGCCCAACAAGCTCGTCGTATTCTAGATAGATTGGTAGGTTATGAACTATCGCCTGTACTGTGGAAAAAAATTAAATCAGGACTTTCTGCAGGAAGGGTGCAATCGGTGTCGGTAAGGCTCATTGTAGAGCGTGAAAAAGAAATTAATGAATTTAATTCTCAACCTGTGTTTGTGGTAACAGCAGAGTTTGTAACCAAAAAAGGTAAGAGTTTTAAAGCTAAACTTTCTGAAAACTTTGATAGTATTGAACAAGCTCAGAAGTTTTTGGAAAATAATATAGGAGCTACTTTTTCGGTGGCAGATGTAGAAACCAAACCAGCAAAGAAGAGTCCTGCTGCTCCTTTTACGACCTCAACCCTACAGCAAGAGGCATCGCGTAAGTTGTCTTTTTCGGTGGGGCAAACGATGCTTGTGGCACAACGTTTGTATGAGGCGGGTCTGATTACTTATATGAGAACAGATAGTGTAAATCTGTCAAAAGAGGCTACAGATGCCATTCAGAAAGAGATAGTTACGCATTATGGAGAGGAGTATAGCAAACCAAGAAGTTATGTAACCAAAAGTAAAGGAGCTCAAGAGGCTCACGAGGCAATTCGTCCAACGGACATTACTCGTCATAGCATTCAGACCGATAGAGAACAAGCTCGGTTGTATGATTTGATATGGAAACGTACCATTGCTTCGCAAATGAGTGATGCCAAGTTGGACAGAACAAATCTTAAGGTTAAATCAGACAAATATAAACAGCTGTATTTAGCAACAGGTGAGGTACTTTTGTTTGAAGGATTTCTTAAGGTGTATATTGAGGGTAAAGACGAAGATGATGATGAGCAAAAGGATATTCTTCCTAAATTAGATGTGAATGAGGTTGTTGATAATCAGGTGATTATAGCGACAGAACGCTTCTCTAAAGCTCCGTCAAGATATACAGAAGCCTCCTTGGTTAAAAAATTGGAGGAGTTGGGAATAGGTAGACCGTCTACTTACGCTCCAACAATTTCCACAATTATTAGTAGAAATTATGTGGAAAAAGGAAATTCAGAGGGCAAGGAGCAACATTATAGACAATTGATATTTAAGGGAGGAGAAGTTGAGCGGAAAAACCTTAAAGAGTCGGTAGGCTCAAACAAAGGAAAATTAGTACCTACAGATATAGGGATTATAGTGAATGATTTTTTAATAAATCATTTTACTACAATATTAGATTACAATTTTACGGCTCAGGTGGAGCGTGATTTTGACAAAATAGCATCAGGCGAACATCAATGGACAATGATGTTAAAGGAATTTTACGGACATTTTCATCCAACGGTAAAAGAGGTTGAAAAAAATGCAGATAGAGGTACTGGTGAGCGAATTTTAGGGACAGATCCCAAAACCCAAAAAGTGGTTCTGGTGCGTTTGGCAAAGTTTGGACCTATAGCTCAGATAGGAGATAGTGAAGATACGGATAAAAAATTTGCACCATTAAGACCAGAGCAAAATATCTCAAGCATAACTCTCGAGGAGGCTTTGGAATTGTTCTTGTTACCCAAAAAATTAGGAAGTTATAAAGATGAGGAAGTTGAGGTAAATGTAGGTCGATTTGGACCGTATATCAAATTTGGCAAAACTTTCATAGCTTTGGACAAAAAAACAGAACCTCTAGAAGTTACTATGGACGATGCAATAGAGGTGATAGACAAAAAACTTAAAGCCGATGCTCCGATAGCACATTATGATGGGTTGCCAGTACAAAAAGGAACTGGACGTTTTGGGCCGTTCATCAAATGGAATGATATTTTTATTAATGTTTCCAAAAAGTATAATTTCGACAATTTATCTGATTCGGATATTAAAGAACTTATTGAAGATAAATTAAAAAAAGAATCAGAAAAAGTGATTCAAAACTGGGAACAAGAGGGTATTAGAATAGAAAAAGCTCGTTGGGGACGTAGTGTGATTATTAAAGGGAAAGTAAAAGTAGAGCTATCTAAAGATGTTGATGCATCTCAGATTACCCTAAAACAAGCTCGGGATTTGATTGAAAGTAAAACTCCTAAAAAGAAAAAATAAAGCAACTTCAAGATATGAATTTTGATTTTTTGAAACCTATAGATTTAGATTTGTATCATTATTCTAAATCGCTCTCGGAATACCAAATAGGAGCTAAAATAAGTTGTTTTATGTATGATAAAACAGCCGATACAACCGATTACAAAATAGCTTTGTTAGGTATACCTCACTGTTTGGTAGGACAAGATAGTAAAATAAAAAGTCTAAATTTGTTGAGAAAAGAATTTTACAAACTCTTTGCTGGTAATTGGGATTGTAAAATATTGGATTTAGGAGATATAGATCCAGATATATCTATAGACGAGGCGTATTTTGCTGCAAATCAAATAGCCTCAAACCTGCTCAGAAAAGGAATGATATTGCTAACTATTGGAGGAACACAAGATTTCACATATCCATTGTATAGAGCCTATAGGGCGGTGGATTCGTTAGTGAATTTGGTGGCTATAGATAGTAAATTTGACCTAGGAATAATTAATAGAGAAAGTGCATCTGATTCGTATCTAGGAAAAATGATAATGGAAGAGCCTAATAATTTGAATGATTTTTGTAATTTGGGCTACCAAACTTATCTAAATTCGCAAGAGGAATTGGATTTGATGGAAAAAATGTACTTTGAATATTACAGATTGGGAGAGCTTAATGGGGATATTTCTCTTTCAGAACCTAAATTAAGAGGAGCAGATATTGTGAGTATTGATTTTACTTCTGTAGAATCATCTGCTAGGGGTAATTTTCAAGATTTTATGCCAAATGGATTCACTGGGAAAGAAATTTGTACCCTTGCGAGGTACTCTGGAATCAGTGATAAGGTTTCGATAGTGAGTATATTTAATGTAAATACAGAAATTATTTCAGAAGTTAAATTAGCAGCTCAAGTAATGTGGTATGTGGTAGAAGGAGTGGTTTTTAGATATAACGAGCTGTTTTATAGTCAGATAAAAGAGTTGACAAAATACACAATACCCCTTGAAGAAGAGCCAAACGAGTTGGTTTTTTATAAAAGTGAAAAATCGCAAAGATGGTGGGTGGAATTAAAAAATAATGGTGCTGTTAAAAATAAACTAAATAATTTTACGTTATTACCTAGTAGAGAACAAGAGTATAAAGATGCTTTGCAGGGCGTTTTTCCTAAAAAATGGTGGAAAGAACAAAAAAAATATATTTTTAATGAATAAAAATTAAAAAAAAATTGTTTAGTTAGTTTTAAGATTTATATATTTGCCTTTTCAAAGGTATTGTTTGAAAGAGAGTATACGTTTTTTAGTAAAGTATAGAAAAGTATAGAAAAATAAAAAGATTAAATATTTGGTTTTTATATGAAAAAGTCAATTGTATTATTGTCAGTTGCATCAATGCTTATCTCATGTAGCGGTGGCGATAGAGGAGAAGTAGTTGGAGTAAAAGGAAAAAAATGGCGTTCGGAAACCCCTTACGAGATGGTTTTGGTGCCAGGAGGTTCTTTTATAATGGGTAAAGCAGATCAAGATTTAGCTTCAAGGAATGACGCTAACTCAAGAACGGTTACGGTAAGATCGTTTTACATGGATGAAACAGAAACCACAAACGCGAAGTATCGTCAGTTTGTGAGATGGGTTCGAGATTCAATAACTCGTACACGATTAGCTATTATGGCAGATGAGCATGGTCTTACTCCTGGTAGTGGAGGGATTGGAGAGTTTGCTTTCTTGGACGGAGGAGATACAGCCAATATGTCTCCGTATGATAAGTATATGTACGAAAATTATCATAGTTTAGGTTCAGACGATGATTTGTATCATGGTAGAAAATTGAATACAAAGGTAAAACTTATCGAAGATCCTCAGCGATACCCAGATGAGTACTATACTGAGGTTATGGATTCATTATTCCTGCCACCGTCAGAATGGTACAATGGTCTAAAAACTTTTGATGTGTCTAAATTGGTGTTTAGCTATCAAGAATTTAATGTAGATGGAGCTGCTAGAGATAATAGTACTGATTATAGAGGTAAAAGAAGTCAGTATTTGGTAACTCAAAAATTGCCAATTTATCCAGATACTACAGTGTGGATTAAGGATTTTTCGTACTCGTATAATGAGCCGATGCACAACGATTATTTTTGGCACGCTGCTTATGACGAATATCCAGTAGTGGGAGTAACGTGGAAACAAGCAAAGGCGTTCTGTAGTTGGAAAACAATGTACAAAAACGCTTGGATTAAGAAGAGAAAAGGAATGTCTTTAGCTAATACTTTCCGTCTACCTTCAGAGGCTGAGTGGGAATATGCAGGTAGAGGAGGATTGTCAGGGGCTACGTATCCTTGGGGTGATTTGTATACACTCAATGATAGAGCGTGTCACATGGCTAACTTTAAACCAAGTAGAGGAGATTATGCAGCAGACGGAGCATTGTATACTGTAGAGGCAAGATCTTACGACCCTAACGGATTTGGATTGTACAATATGTCAGGAAACGTGTCTGAGTGGACTGATGCGGCGTATAACCAATCGGCTTATGAGTTTTACTCAACAATGAATCCAACAGTTAATGATCCAAAAAATAACCGTAAGGTGCATAGAGGAGGTTCGTGGAAAGATGTAGGTTACTATCTACAGTTAGGTACTAGAAATTATGAATTTGCAGATACAGCACGTAGTTATATCGGATTCAGAACAGTACAAGATTATATGGGTGATACTACACAAGGTGGTGTAACAAGATAATTATAAAAATAACCAAAACTAAAACAAATAAATTTAAACTAAAAACAAATCA